>DQTF01000188.1 GCA_015662935.1 Crocinitomicaceae bacterium
ATTTACTTCTCAACAGTCGAACCTTTTGGAAAGACACTAGCAGACAAACTTGCTGCTGCAGGCGTTGCCTCAACAGTTATTGATAGAGTTGCTTATACTGAACTATATGATTCTACCAAAACAGCTGCTCAACAAATTCCTAGTAAAAATAGATTTAGTTTTAAAGGAGAATATCAATCCTCCATTAGTTCAGATATTCCATTAAATGCATTAAATGTTCCAGAAGGAGCCGTTTCTGTCACTGCAGGAGGAATTAAGCTGATTGAAGGAACGGATTACACAGTTGATTACAACTTAGGAAGAGTAAAAATTCTCAATACGGGTATTTTAGAATCAAACACACCAATCAAAATTTCTATTGAAAGTAATTCGGTATTTGGTTTCCAATCAAAATCTTTGCTTGGAGCACGTGTTTCTCATAGGTTCAGTGACCAACTAAATATTGGGGCAACATGGATGAGAATGATGGAGCGTCCAGTTACACAAAAGGTAGATTTTGGAAGCGAACCTTTTAAAAACAATGTCGTTGGATTTGACTTGGCTTACAGAACAGATGTACCATTCTTAACGAAACTTGTCGATTATTTGCCAATAATTTCAACCAAAGAGCGTTCAACGTTTTCTTTTACGGGAGAATTTGCCCATTTAATACCGGGACAACCTAAAGCTATTAATAAAACAGGAACATCTTACATCGACGATTTTGAAGGAGCACAAAGTACGATTGATTTAAAATCTATTCAATCATGGAGATTGGCATCTGTTCCTCAAGGGCAGCCCGATTTATTTCCAGAAGCATCGGTGAAAGATCTTTCTGCAGGATTTAAAAGAGCAAAGCTTTCTTGGTATGTGATTGACCCGTTATTTTATCAGAGTAATAACTTAACGCCAGAGCATATTGTTAATGATCCACAGCAATTAGCAGACAGTAGAATGAGGTTGGTAAACCAGACTGATATTTGGCCAAATTATGATCCTCAATACGGTTCAATACAAAATGTTTCCATCTTCGATTTGGCATACTACCCGCTTGAAAGAGGAATGTATAATTACGATACAACCAATACTGTTAATGCTGATGGAGAATTTATCAATCCTGAAAGTCGTTGGGGAGGAATCATGCGGGCATTAACAACCACCAACTTTGAACAAACTAATATTGAGTACATCCAGTTTTGGATGATGGATCCTTTTAATGTGGATGCGGAAGCGGTAGATCCTAACTCGACGCACAACGGAGGTGAACTATATTTCAATTTAGGAAATATTTCTGAAGACATTCTTCCAGATTCTCGAAAGAGTTTTGAAAATGGATTACCACCACAAGGAACTTCGGTTTCAGGAAATACTGATACGACCCTTTGGGCAAGAATTTCAACAGACCAAGTTATTGTCAATGCTTTTGATAACGACCCAACTGCAAGAACCAATCAAGACATCGGTCTAGATGGTTGGAATAACGCACAAGAAAAAGCGGAATTTGCAAGCTATGTAAATTGGGTCAATACAAATGCAACAATCAGTGCGGCAGCTAAAGCAAGAATGCTTGCAGATCCTTCTAACGATGATTATACTTATTATAGAGACGATACCTATGATTCTGAACAGCGAACAATTTTGGAGCGCTATAAAAAATACAACGGGATGGAGGGGAATTCTCCAACAACAGAACAATCAGCAGCATTAAACAGTGATGGATATCCAACAATCAGTACTAACAATCCAGATATTGAAGATATTAATCAAGACAATAACCTTTCTGAATCGGAAAGCTATTTTCAGTATAAGTTAAATATTAAGCCTGGAGAATTAGCAGTTGGAAAGAATTTTATTACAAGTATTCAAACTTACACCAAAGGAAATGGAGACAAAGAAAGATGGATTCAATTTAAGGTTCCAGTTGCTGATTTTAGCAAAAAAATAGGTGGCATTTCTGATTTTAGATCTATTCGTTTTATGCGAATGTTTATGACAGGTTTTGATGAAGAAGTAGTCCTTCGTTTTGCAAGGTTAGAATTCATTAGAGGAGAATGGAGAAGGTATAACCTTGACCTCGCAGAAGATGGTGAGGGTGTTGTTGTAGATCCGAATTTGACTACATTTAATGTTGGTGCTGTTAATATTCAGGAGAACAATGACCGATCGCCAATTAACTATGTTATTCCTCCAGGAATTCAGCAAGAGGTTGATCCTTCACAGCAATGGCAACGATTGTTAAATGAACAATCACTTAGTTTGGAAGTTTGTGACTTACAAGATGGTGATGCACGAGCAGCGTACAAGAATGTTCAGTTTGATGTTCGCTCATACAAGAAACTAAAAATGTTTGTTCATGCAGAAGAATTAGACCCTGTAAAACCATTAAACGATGATGATTTAACATTGTTTGTTCGTCTAGGAACTGATTTCACCGACAATTATTACGAATATGAAATGCCTTTAAAAACAACGGCTTGGGGACAAAATTTGGATACAGAAATTTGGCCAGAAGAAAATTTTGTAGAAATTATTTTTGACGACTTACTCAACCTGAAGAAAAAACGAAATGACCTTATTAACGGAGGGACATCTTCAGTGAGTTATGTAACGGTATTTTCTGCAATTGATCCAGAAAATGCAGATAGAATCTTGCGCGTGAAAGGTAGCCCAAACCTACAAGGACTGAAAACCATAATGATTGGCCTTAGAAATCCTGATAAAACCAAGCATGTTCTTGACTCTTGGAACGAAGATGGTGAAGCAAAATGCGGTTTTATTTGGATCAATGAATTGAGATTGACTGACTTTGTTAGCGAAGGAGGTTCTGCTGCGGTTGCTCAAATGCAGGTTCAGTTTGCAGACTTTGCGAACTTAAACATGTCGGGTAATTATTCTGGTTTGAATTGGGGGTCTGTTGAGAGCAGAGTATCTGAGCGACAAAGAGATGAAAGAATTGGCTTTGATTTGAATTCGAATGTTCAATTGGGTCAATTCTTCGGGAAAAGAGCAAGGGTTTCGCTTCCATTTTTCTATGCTTATTCTCTTGGAATTATTAACCCAGAATACGACCCTTACAACCCTGACATTAAATTGAAAGATTACGATGATTTGGCTACAAGAAGGGAAAGAGCAAAACTAGGTCAAGATTTTAGTGAGAGAAAATCCTACAACTTTACCAATGTTAGAAAAGAAATGAAGGCGGGTGCAAAACCTAAAATTTGGAGAATTTCTAATTGGTCGGCGAATTATTCTTACTCTGAAAGTTTACACAGAGATTTTAACACGAATTACGATAGAACCAAAACATGGAGTGGAGGTTTGAACTACAATTATTCTTTTGATTCGAAACCAATTATGCCGTTTAAGAAATCTAAATTCTTAAGTAAGTCAAAATGGTTCTCATTGATAAGAGATGTCAACTTTTACTTAAAACCTAAGAACATTTCATTTAGTACGGATGCATTGAGAAGTTACAATGAGCGACAAATTCGAAATATTATTGTTCCAGATTATGAATTTAGACCTGTCTATGTTAAGAAATTTGGATGGAATCGAAAATATGGTTTAGCATACGATCTTACTAAAAAGTTGAAATTCAAATTTGATGCAAATAACCGATCTATTTTTGAAGAAGCGGATGGACGTGTGGATAGAAAACAAGATCCAAATGGATATAGAGTGTTTAAAGATTCTATTCGCAACCAATTAAATACGTTTGGTAAAACAATGGATTACACGCATAATTATAGCTTAAGTTATACATTGCCATTGGACAAGTTACCTGCTACTGATTGGATGACTGCAAATGTGAAGTACTCAGGTTCATATAATTGGCAACGAGCTCCACTTGCTCAAGCAGAATATGGAAATACAGTTCAAAACAGTCGTAATGTCAATATGACAGGACAATTGAATTTTACGAATCTATACAATAAGGTACCATTCTTCAAGAAAGTGAATAGAGGTAGTTCTAATAGAAGAAGAGGTTCAGCAATAAATACAAGTGGTCTAAGTAACCTAAAAAATAAACCTAAGAAAGAATCTGAAGTTGATGAAAAGCCTGAAGAGGAAATGACGAAGAAAGAGCTTCGGGCAAAACGGAAAAAGGAAAGAAAAGAGAAACGGGCAGAGAAGAAAAAAGAAAGAGCTAAACGAAAGGTTAATCCTATTGCTGGATTCTTTGCAAGGCTGCTTATGAGTGTCCGTAATGTTTCAGGAACCTACGCAATTACTGATGGGACGTTATTACCAGGTTATAGTCAAGAAACAAGCGTTTTAGGATTTAACCCAGCGTTCAATACAGGTATGGGTGGATTTATCTTTGGACAGCAAAGCTATGATATTTGGGGCAGAGAAACAGGTTATAACATAGCCAATAAAGCAAGAGATAACAATTGGTTAGTCAGAAATGAGGCGTTAAACAAGCAATATGTTCATTCTCACACAAAGAATTTGAACCTTAGAGCAACACTTAAACCAATGAAAGACTTATCTGTTGAACTTTCTGTAACAAGAACGTTTAGCAAGAACACCAATGAGTTTTATAGATGGAATGAAACAACTGCACAGTTTGAAAGTCAAAGCCAAATTGAGCTGTCTACGGTGACTTATTCGAATGTTTCTATTTCTTCGGCATTTACCAATTTAGGAAAACAATACCAATCATCAGTATTTGACAGGTTGCTAGAGAATAGGCTAGAGGTTTCTGAACTGTTGGGAGCACAGAATGCAAATTCTAACCAAACATCATCAGGATATTACAACGGCTATTCTGGAACGCAACAAGAGGTTGTATTGGGTGCGTTTTTAACCTCTTATACGAATAGGGGTGTGAACAAAAAGAACATCAATCCGATTAAAAACTTGCCTTTGCCAAATTGGTCCATTAATTACAATGGATTGAAGAAGTTCAAGTTTATGAAGAAGCATTTAAGAAACTTCGTGTTACGACATGCATACAATTCTACGGTAAGTGTTTCGGGAATGCAAACAAACTTAAACGCAACCTTTGATAATAATGGGGATGCAACAGCGCGTGATTTGAACAATAACTTTATTGCAGGAATGCAAATACAAAATGTTGTTATTACAGAACGCTTTTCTCCATTGATTGGATTTGATGCAACATGGGTGGTAAAAGGTCAAGGATTGATAACTAAGTTTGAATACAAGAAAGACAAATCATCAACTCTTTCGTTGAATAACAATCAAGTTACTGAAGTTTTAGGTACCGAATGGGTTATCGGCTTAGGCTATAAGTTTAAGAAAGTGAAATTGATGAAGAAGGTGGATCCTAGTCCGATCAACATTCGTTTTGATTTCTCATTTAGAGACAACTTAACGGTAATTAGAAAAGTAGTGGAACAAACAGATCAAGCAACAGCAGGTCAGAAAGTTATTTCGATTAAAGGTTCGGCTGATTACAACTTGTCTAAATATTTAACCATTCAGTTGTATTACGATCAGACTTTAAACACACCGAAAATAGCGACTTCTTATCCTACGGGTAACATGAGTGCAGGTTTGAGGTTACGTTTTAATTTAGCAGGAGTTCAGTAATGATTAGAGAAGCAAAACCAAAAGATGTATCTGCGATCTTTGATTTGATAAAGGGACTCGCAGAGTACGAAAAAGAACCTGAAGCGGTGATAAATACCGTGGAGAATTTATACGATGATTTATTTGTAACAAATCACTGCGAGGCATTTGTTGCTGAAGCAGAAGGTAAAGTAATCGGGTTCTCTTTGTTCTTTACGGCTTATTCTACCTGGAAAGGACCAATTATCTATCTAGAAGATTTATTTGTTCTACCAGAATACAGAAGCACGGGAGCTGGTTCAAAACTATTCGATGCAGTTGTACAAGTTGCAAAAGATAGAAAAGTTGCAAGAATGGATTGGCAAGTTCTAGAATGGAATACATCAGCAATCGAATTCTATAAAAGAAAAGGAGCTACTATCGATCCAGAATGGTTAAACGGGAGGTTCTTTTTTGAAGAACATTAGACATCTACTTCAGCTATAAACGATCCATTAAAACATTACAAAAGTTCATTGGCCAAGTTCGCTAACTCAGAACGTTCACCTTTCTCTAATTTTACATGCGCAAATAATTTCTGCCCAGCCAGCTTATCTACCAAATACGCCAAGCCATTACTATGCTCGTCTAAATAAGGCGTATCAATTTGATTGATATCTCCTGTGAATATAATTTTGGTATTCTCCCCAGCACGTGTAATAATCGTCTTGATTTCATGAGGCGTTAAATTTTGTGCTTCATCTACAATAAAAAAGATGTTGGATAAACTTCTTCCACGGATAAATGCGAGTGGAGAAATCACAATTTTACCACTTTCTTGCAATTCTGTGATTGCCTTGTGCTTTCTTTCATTCTCTCCAAATTGAGATTTAATAAATTTTAAATTATCCCAAAGAGGCTCCATATATGGACCAATTTTATCGTTTGCATCTCCTGGAAGGAAACCAATTTCTTTATTTGATAGAGGCACAATAGGACGCGCTAATAAAATTTGCTGATACTTTTTATGTTGCTCCAATGCAGAAGCCAACGCAAGCAATGTCTTACCTGTTCCTGCGACCCCTTGCAATGCTACTAGTTTTATATCATCATTCAGCAAAGCATTCAATGCAAATGCTTGTTCTGAGTTCTTGGGTTTGATTCCATAAACGAATTCTTTCTCTATGCGTTCTAATTGATCTAAATGAGGATTGTAAACCGCCAAAGAAGAAGATTTTCCATTCTTGAGAATGTAATAACCATTGGCAATTTTTTGTTCACCAAGAATCCCATTTTCATCGATTCTTCCTTTGGTGAATATTTGTCGAATTTGTTCAGAATCTAAATTTTCAATAATAGCAACGCTTGCTTCTTTCGAGATATCTTTTGGAACAATTCCTGTTTTATAATCTTCTGCGGTGATACCAAGTGCTTTTGCCTTAATGCGCAAATTGATGTCCTTCGTGACTAAAATAATTTCTTTTTTAGGTTCCGTTTCTTGTAGATATAGCGCAGCATTGATGATTTTATGGTCATTTTTACCTTTCGCATAAATACTTTCCGCATTCAATCCTTTTGGGTCTGCTGCTAAAACAATTTTAAAGCTTCCTCGCTCAGGTCCTAATGGAATCCAGTTTTGTAAACTAGCTTCTGTCGAAAGTTTATCAATGAAACGAATGACTTCTCTTGCAGAAAAGTTTTTGGTGTCGTTTCCAATTTTAAAATTATCCAACTCTTCCAACACAGTGATTGGAATAGCAACATCGTTTTGCTTGAAAGAAGTGATCGCTTGATGGTCGTGTAATAATACAGAGGTATCAAGTACGGCAATTTTTTTTGTTTTAGACATAGGATTGATTTAGACTATTAAGTTAACGGTAATTGATCGAGATTATACAAGAATCATGCGGGAGTTGTTGACAGAATGATGTTGAAAGAGGGAAGGAATTCGATTATTGAAGTATTAGAGCGTTTGATTTTTCGATTGAAGAACATTATTCTCTCCAAGCTAGTCCACGAATAATAAACCATACCGATGGCTCAAGATTGCATCTCGGACCATTAAGTTTTTTTCTTGTCTTTAACGATCAAAACTTTGCTAATTCGTCCAGCTCTATTATTCTAAAACGATGCCACTTCCATCAATTTCAACCTCTTTGCTCTCTTTTCTATTCGTCTGCGAAAAAATTAGATAAAGCAATGCCCCTAAAAATACAACATAGAACAAAATTTTCAGAATGTATTTTCGAGAAGCTGCTGGAGAAACATGTCGCTTAAAGTCGAATTTCTTTCTTTCATCCATACTTTAAAAGTAGGAAAATAATGATTGACAGCCCGCTTTAAAAGTAATTCTTTTAACTTTGAAGCTATGGACACTTCTAAATACATCTTGGTAACAGGTGGCGCTGGTTTTATTGGTTCGCACACAGTTGTTGAATTAATAGAGAACGGCTATATCCCTGTAATAGTCGACGATTTTAGAAATTCGGAAGAATCATCGGTGAAAGGAATAGAGAAAATCACAGGAACCTCTATAAGCGTTCGTAACACTGATGTCTGTGACTTCTCAAAACTAGAAAAGGTCTTCCGGGAATTTAATTTTACGGGCATTATTCACTTTGCAGCTTACAAAGCAGTGGGAGAATCCGTTCAGAAGCCATTGAACTATTACCAAAATAATTTAGTGGGATTGCTCAATGTTCTCCAACTCGCAACCAAATACAAAGTAAAGAACCTTGTGTTTTCTTCTTCGTGTACGGTTTACGGAGAACCTAAAAACACGAAGGTGGTGACAGAGGAATCTGCCATTCAACCTGCCAATTCTCCCTATGGAAACACCAAGCAAATCGGAGAAGAAATCATTAACGACCTCGTTGCAAGTGGCGCAGATATCAAGATATTGAATCTTAGATACTTCAATCCGGTTGGAGCACATTCTTCAGCTTTAATCGGAGAATTACCAATCGGAAAACCCAATAATTTAATACCAGCAGTTACACAAACAGCCATCGGTAAATTGGAGAAAATTACCATTTTTGGAAACGATTATGATACCATTGATGGAACATGCGTTCGAGATTATATCCATGTAGTTGATGTTGCCAATGCGCACGTAAGCGGAATTAAATGGCTGGAACAACAAGAGAATTCTTTAGTCGAAAACATCAACATAGGAACAGGTAAAGGAACAAGCGTTTTGGAAATTATTCATACTTTCGAAGAAGTTTCTGGAGAGAAATTGAATTGGGAATTTGGCCCACGACGAGAAGGAGATGTAGTAGAAATTTTTGCAGACGTTTCAAAATCAAAACGAATATTAAATTGGGAAGCAAAGAAAACAGTCAAAGAATCGGTTAAAGACGCATGGAATTGGGAGAAAAAAGAATTAAAACATTGAATCATTAAAACACTGAACCCCTGAAATATGAACAACAGAATTATACTTTTTGGACTTTGCTTGATGACATTCTCACTGAATGCACAGTACGACGGTCAAGGAGAAGATGAAATTTCTCGTTTTAGACCAGGTTTTATGTGGTTTTATACAGGTGTTCGTCCTGCGAAGACGGAAAAAACAAGAAAATATGACCGCTTGATTTTCGATTTAACTTACAATGATTGGACGGGAGATAACAACCCATTTGAAAATAGAGGTCCTTCGATTGGATTGAATACGAACTTAATTTTTGACATTCCATTAACGAAAGGAAATACTGTTTCTATAGGAATTGGAGTTGCTCATCAATACATCAACATTCGACACGATAATAAATTTTTGGTGGATGATTTTGCAAAAACAACGGTATATTCTCCCAAAGATTCTTTTGATGTCTTTAGAAAAAGCACGCTTTCTGGAAATAACTTTTCCATTCCAATTGAATTACGATTTCACAAAGAAAGTTGGAAGCATTTCAAAATCCACTTAGGAGGAAAAATCGGCTATCAAGCCAATTTACTTTCAAAGCAAGTTTCTAACATCAACGGACATCGTGTTTTAAATAAAAGATTCGGTTTTCCAGATGAAAACAAGTTGACCTATTCTGCACATGTAAGATTAGGGTTTAGAAACTTTGCATTGTTTGGAAGTTATAATTTTAACACCTTATTCTCTAACAAGAGTAGCACACAACTCAATTTATTGCAAATGGGACTAAGCATTTCACTGTATTGATTATTATGGAGCGTTGGAGTGTTCGAGCTTTGGACGGCTTATGTGAATAATGACAAGTTTTCCCTTTTAACAACAATCAACTTCAACATTAAAACATTAAATCATTGAACTATGTACATAGACACCCACACCCACCTTTACTCAGATACTTTTGATGATGACAGAACAGAAATCGTTCAGAAAGCAATCGATAGTGGAGTAGAATTAATGCTTTTGCCTAACATCGATGTGGATACCATTGATGCGATGCATTCTCTCGTAGAGCAATTCCCGAATAATTGTCGTGCAATGATGGGCTTACACCCTGGAAATGTGAAAGAAGATTGGGAAGATCAATTGCAGAAAATGAAAGAGTTGTTGTTCAATCATCCGGAGAATTACTTGGCAGTTGGAGAAATAGGGATGGACCTTTATTGGGACAAAACCTTTGTTGAAGAACAGAAAAAAGCATTTGCTATTCAGGTAGAATGGGCAAAAGAATTGAAATTACCCATCGTTACTCACGCAAGAGATGCTTTTCAAGAAATTTATAAAATTCTGGATGAACTGAACGATGATAATTTAAGAGGAGTTTTTCATTGCTTCACTGGAACGGAAGAAGATGTCAAAAGAATAGACGGTTTCGGCAATTTTCTTTTAGGGATAGGGGGAGTGCTCACTTTTAAAAACTCTGGGTTAGATGAGGTGATTAAAAACGTTTCCTTAGACAAAATCATTCTTGAAACGGATTCTCCATATCTACCTCCAGTTCCCTATCGAGGAAAAAGGAATGAGAGTTCCTACCTTTTGCATGTTGCAGAAAAAATGGCAGATGTTTACGGTGTTCAATTAAGCATGATTGAAGAAGCAACCACTAACAATGCTAAAAAAATGTTTAATTTGTAGGCATGTCAAAAATTCTAGTCATATACACAGGAGGAACAATCGGGATGATTAAAGATCCAGAAACAGGACAACTATCCAACGTTGATTTTGATTTAATTTACGAGCACGTTCCAGAATTAAAACGACTAGATGTTGAGCTGGATACGATGAGTTTAGTCGAACCAATTGACTCTTCCAATATGCAACCATCCGATTGGATAGACATTGCGACAATGATTCATTCGAGTTATGAAGAATACGACGGTTTTGTCATTCTTCATGGTTCAGATACAATGGCATATACTGCTTCTGCATTGAGTTTTATGTTCTGTGGATTAAAAAAACCAATCATTTTAACAGGTTCTCAATTGCCAATCGGTGTAATTAGAACAGATGGCAAGGAGAATTTAATAACAGCAATTGAGATCGCTGCTACGAAAGAAAAAGAGGGAGAAGCATTGATTCAAGAAGTGGCGGTTTATTTTGATTATCAACTTTTCAGAGGAAACCGAAGCACCAAATATTCTGCAGAGAATTTTGAAGCTTTTAGATCGCCAAATTACGATGTGCTATGCCATGCAGGAGTTGAAATAAAATACAATTATCACAAGTTGTATCGCAGCAGAATGGATGAACTCACGTTGAATACTTCTTTTAATGCGCGAATTGCGAACTTAAAATTATTTCCAGGAATCGATTTCGATATGTATAGAAGTCTTTTTGACAAAAAAAAGGTGGATGGAATTTTATTGGAAACATTTGGCGCAGGAAATGCTCCTTCTTCGACTGTTTTTAAAGAATTATTGCAGAACTTCATTCAAGACGGAGGAGTTGTTTTAAATATTACGCAATGTAGTTCAGGAGCAGCGAAGCAAGGAATGTATAAAACAAGTTCAGTTTTTAACGAATTAGGCGTAATCAATGGTTACGATATGACAACCGAAGCTGCAATCACGAAAATGATGTTGTTTTTAGGAGAGAAGAAGGAAGGAACATCTTTGCTTTCAATGAATATTCGTGGAGAAATGACATTAAATTAACCGGGCAACAAAATAAATTATCTATCTTTGCCGACCAATAAATAGAGAGGTGGCCGAGTGGCTTAAGGCGCACGCTTGGAAAGCGTGTATACAGCAATGTATCGAGAGTTCGAATCTCTTCCTCTCTACAAAAAAAACAGCTCATCGATAGATGGGCTGTTTTTCTTGAACTCCAAATTGCCTGAGGAAACAGAGATCTTTAATCTCTTTAAAATAAAAAAACAACAAGAGGCTTCAACGTATTCTTAAAATGGAACTAAAGCAACATCAGGCTTAATC
>DQTF01000095.1 GCA_015662935.1 Crocinitomicaceae bacterium
CTGCTAATTCTAAAGAATCTGCAATCTTCTCTTCTCTTTCGTTAACAGCATTCAAGATTGGTTTCCAAGCATACTTACGAAGTAAGAATAACAACGCTAAGAATAACACTGTTTGCCAAAAGAACAATCCGACTGAAAATTCATTTAATAACTTATCCATTTTTATCTTTTTTTAATCTAATAACTCTATCAAAAAAACTCTCAGTCGCAACCAACCGTTGCGACTTTGAGAGAATTCTGTTTGAATTATGATGCAAAAATTGCAGCAAATCCAATTCCTTCAATAAGCGCTGCTGCAATAAGCATTGCTGTTTGAATCTTGTTTGTCGCTTCTGGTTGACGAGCAATAGCATCCATTGCAGAACCTCCGATACGTCCAATACCGATTCCTACTCCAATTACTACTAAACCTGCACCTACGATAGCTGGGATTTCCATGATATATATTATTTAGGGTTAAAAATACAAATTAATTAATGCTCTTCTGCGTGTTCGTGCTCTGCCGATGCAGAACCAAAGTACAACGCTGTAAGCATGGTAAAAATATAAGCCTGTAAAACGGCCACTAATAATTCAATAAGATTCATAAAGAAAGTAAGTCCTAAGAATGCGCCTTTAGCACCATAATTAGAAAAATAATAAACAGCTGCTATCAAACTACCTAGCACAATATGTCCCGCAAGCATGTTCGCATATAAACGAATCATCAATGCAAATGGTTTAACGAACATTCCAATTACTTCAATTGGAGCTAATAATATTTTCATTGGAACTGGAATACCTGGCATCCAAAAGATATGCATCCAATAATCTTTCTTAGCTGTTACATGGGTAATGATAAATGTAATCATTGCTAAACCAAATGTCAAAGCGATATTACCTGTAACGTTAACTCCTAACGGTGTCATTCCTGCAAGGTTTAAGAACCAGATAAAGAAGAAAACCGTTAATAGGTAGTTCATGTATTTCTTATAATGCTTTTCACCAATGTTTGGAATAGCAATTTCATCTCGAATAAAAACAACGATTGGTTCTAAAAACTTAGCAGCCCCAGTAGGTGCTAATCCTGAGCCGTACGATCTAGCAACCTTTCTAAAAAGCAAGAAGATCAATAGACACATAATCATAGTAACGAATACATTTTTTGTAACAGAAAAGTCTAAAGGAGCAACATTAGAAACATGTCCTTCTTCATCATGTGTAAACTCACCATTACTATCTGTTCGATATATTTTACCTGAATGACTGTCTAGTTTATAAAACTTACCATTTGATTCAGCAATTGAATGGCCATGATCTAGTTTTGAAGACATAAAGAAATGAACTCCTTCGTCCCACAAGATAACAGGAAGAGGAAAGCCGTAATGTGCTCCCGTTGCTTCATTTGAAAAAAGGCCAAAATCATGAGAATCTTTCGTGTGATGTTTCACAAACTCCGTATTCTTTACTCTTTTTTCGTCTGGAGTTAAATCCGTTTTAGAAGTTGTAGCATGCTCATCATGACCATGCTCTGGATTATTGGCAAACAAAAACGCTGGGCTTAAAACAGCTAAAACAAGTAAAATTCTTACTACTTTGTACATATTACATTGATCTTTTATAGACTAAAATCGGGGCAAAAGTAAGCATAATATTAGAATACCAAAAACTTATGGTGATTTTATTTCTCATACTTTTTATATATTTCTGAACCGTCTTTATTGATAAGTCTTACTAGTAAGTATATTTCTAAAAAAAGACTAGTTGTATAAGGGATAAAGAAAGCTATAAATTCGGCAGATCTCAGTCCAGAAACGCCATTAAATAAAGGTTTTATAAAAATAAAAAACAGTAAGAATTTTAGCATACTTGAAAACAAAAACACATATCCCAAGTGCGGAGAATTCTTTTCTTTAAACTTAAGAAGTACAAAATAAAACAACGATGTTAAAAGGAAATTAAAACTGTAATTTAGAAGGAGGTTCTTTTCAAAAAAACCGATTCCTAAGAAATGTTGCGAATAGCTGTGTATAAAGAATGTAATTAGCATCACAAAAAACAAAAGAGTAATGAAGTATAAGAATGACTTAATCATCTTCTGTATTTAACTTGTTAACTTGCCTTAGCACAACATATAAAGATAAAGCAACTGCTGCAAGGGTAAAAATAATAGTAAACCATTTTTTATCTCCAGAATATTTTTCATCGAGAAGTTTTCCTCCGTATGCACCTAGAAAAATTGTCGCACCCATCTGAAAACTTACCGCAGAAAACCTTGCGTATTTCATTAAAGAACTAGATTGCGATTTTTTCTTTTTCATTAAAAAAACTAATAGACTAAGTCTCCACTATCAGAAACAGCTACAGACGAGTTCTTTTGATTTGAAAAATTACTCATCGTACAAGTTCCTGAAAACTCTGCACCTTCTTCTACTTGAAATTTACCAGTTGTAATTTCACCTTCAATATTGGCAGAAGAACGAAGTATCAATAAGGCATCTGTTTTTATAACACCTTCGATTTTCCCTTCAACATCTGCTTCTGCACATGTTAAGTTTCCTTTTATAATTCCTGTTTTTCCAACCACTACTTTTGCTGCAGAAGAAACATTACCAATCACTTCTCCATCAATCCGAAGATTTGATTCTGTAATCATATCTCCCATCACTTTTGACCCTTCTACGATTACATTTAATCGATCTGGATTACTTGCCAATTCGTTTCCCTTCTTTCTCATAACTAATAGTATTCTTCGTAATAATTCTCGTACATTTCAAGGTTTTGCTTCTGAATTAAGATTTTTAAGTTGTCTTTAGAAATCATCAATATTTTTGCCTTTTGAAGGTTTAATAAATACTTGCGTGTCTTTTTATACACTCGAATATATTCTCCTGATTCCGCCTCGGTTTTAAACGTTCGAATGAGAATGATACTTTGATCCTCGTTGTACAGCTTAGAGCTCACCTTCAATTTTTTTCGGCTAAAGAATTCTCTTTGGAAATCGACAATTTTAGACTTTGCTAAATTAGAACTCTGTTTCTTATCAAGAAAAACAATCACCATATACTCCGCTCTATCGTTGTAAATAAATGGATATTTATCTCCAAATTCAGCATCTATATTCTCCGAATAACCAGATTTAATGATATCCAATAATTCTTGCGCTCTCGCTGCTTCACTTGTTCCTGGATACTCTAGAATCAATGTGTCCAATATTGGAACGAGTAATTGTTTGTCCTCTTTTATCTGACCTGTTGACATTGCTTTTAGCAACATGAATTTTGATCTATAAATGTTGTCTTTTTCGTTATAGATAACAATATTTGCCTTGGATATAACAGGGTAATAAAGCCCCTTATTGTATCTATCAAGCACACGTACGTATTCTTGCTCCGCTAACTTATCACGTTCTTTTTTCTTAATGAAATAATTCGGATCTCGTAGGTAATTTGCGTAATCACTGTTTGGATAATTATTCAGAATGTAATCTTTCTGTTGATTCGCCATACTCGAATTTGATCCATTAAAAATCTGATACAGCTGGTAAGATGAAAGCAGGTTATGTTCGTTTTCAATTTTTTTATTGAGGACTGCTTCAAATTCTGTTTGTGCAATTTTCTCTTCATTTAGTTGTTCTTTGTAAATAAGCCCTGCGTTGTAATGTGCCTCTAATAGTCTTTCGTTAGAAAGCGTCATTTCATCATCTGATAACGGGAGTTTACTTGTCAAATACTCTACTGTTAACGTATCATCAACCTCAACAACTTCTTCTGTCTCTTCATCTAAGCTATCTAGCTCATTGAACGTAGCAATCACAATTTTATCAGACCTTCTCCAGTCATCTTCATTTTCACGTGTACCCCAAAGTTTTTTAAATTCATCGTATCCATCCGACCTTGATCTTGCATTGTTCCAATACCACTTTGATCCACTACCATTTTGAACGAAAAGATTTTCATTCTGTTGCAACTCTCTTAATCGTTCAGCATCTCTTTCTTTCTTTCGTTGGATTTCTTCTTTTACTCCTTTGATGTACTTTTTTAAGAACTTATTTCTATCGGTCTCACTCAGTGAAGCAATGGATTGGACACTGTCCTCATAATTAGCTGTTTCTACAGCCACCACCAAATCTGCAAGGTTTTTTGCCTTGTTACGAATCGCTTCTGCATTTGGGTAAGAATCTTCTATTACTGCAGCGCAAGAATCGTAATATTTTTGAGCGGGAACATAATTTCTTTTAGCAAACTGCATATCTGCTAATGTTTCATAAGCCATTCCTTTTTGGCGAGTATTTTTAACAGAATAGAATGCTGAACTATGATAGTACTCAATTGCTTTGGTTTCATTTCCCTCTCGCATCTCCATTCCGGCTAGAGCATAGTAAATTTGATCCTTGAATTCTGCATTTTTTGCATCCTTCAACATTTTCATCAATGACTTTTTAGTTTTCTCACCATTTCCTAAGAATGCTTTTTTCAAACGAGCATTAAAGTTCATTTCGTATGGAGAATTTCCTTTCAATACTTTAGCATAATGTGTTTGTGCTTCGGAGAATTGACCTTCTCGTTCAAATAATTGTCCAAGAATAAAGTGAACTCTTGTCTTCTCTTTTGATTTTTTTGCAAACTTGAGCGATTCTTCTAAGTAAGTAATCGCTTCTTTTGTATTTCCGGTTATAAGTGCTAACTCTGCCTTTGTCTTTTCAAAATCGAAGCGTATTTTTTTGGGGAACTTCGCTGGTTTATCGTCTTTTTTCTTTTTCTTCTTTTTAGAATATTTAGACTTCTTCTTTTTGGGTGATTTACTTTTCGTTTTCTTTCTATCTTCCTCTTCTTGAATCGCTTTATCGAGGTTGTCTAAATTAAATTTTGCTTTCGTGTATTCGCCAGTTGCAATATTGGTTTTAGCCATCCAAAGTTCACCAACATATAAGGTTGGGTCGTTGGAATAAAATTTTCTAACGAATTCGAAGTTTTTCATTGCTCCCTCATAATCTCTTCGATAATAAGATGCAATCCCGATCATGGTCCAGTTTTCATCTATCCAACGATTGTGTTCATCCTTTTTTCTTGCTGGACGCTCGTTGCTTGGCATACTGTGATTAGTAATTACTTTTGTACATTTTGTAATTGCTGTATCAATCGCAGGGTACATTCCAATAACCTCTTCATCATCTGGGATTAATTCTATAGGAAGAACCTCATAGTAATCTTCAATAGCTGACCCTCGATAAGTATCCATTGAGGTGCGGATTAACTCCGAAGCATTAAAATAACCATTGTAATGAGCAGTCATTCCATGATAAGAACGGCTCAAAAGCGTGTTTTTTTCTGTAGAACAAGCAACAATTAGTGCTAGTAACAATACAAAAGGACTTACTATTTTAATTACTCGAATCATTGACTTTAATCTTAAGATGTTCTTCTCCGAAGAATTAGAACTCTATAAATTGCTTTTTATTATGTGCAAGTTACAAAATATACTGCTTACGCAATATTTGTGAAGACTTGTTGGATGTCATCATCGTCTTCAATCTTGTCTAACATTTTTTCAATATCCGTTAATTGTTCTTCTGAAAACTCAACTGGAGAGGTTGGAATTCTTTGCAAATTAGACTTTAAAACATCAATGCTTAATTTTTCTAGAGCTTCAGAAAGCGAACCAAAAGAAGTGTATTCTCCGTAAACAAAAACTTTGTCTTCTACTTGTTCTATTTCGTCTAGACCTGCATCAATTAGCTCCAACTCTAATTCTTCAATGTCTATTTCTTCTGTTTTTTCAAACTCGAAAACAGCTTTTCTGTTGAACATGAACTCTAACGAACCATTTGCAACAACACCACCTCCTGCTTTGTTAAAATAAGACTTAACGTTAGCAACAGTCCTCGTTGAATTATCTGTTGCACACTCTACAAAAACCAGAACACCGTGGGGACCTTTTCCTTCGTAGTTCATTTCAGAGAATGCATCTGCATCTTTTGCCGTAGCTCTTTTTATTGCTGCCTCAATGTTATCTTTCGGCATGTTTTGAGACTTCGCATTTTTAATCGCTGAACGCAAGGTAGAGTTCATATCGGGATCAGAGCCACCTTCTTTGGCAGCCATTGTTATTTTCTTCCCAAGTTTTGGAAACAGCTTTGACATTTTGTCCCAACGTTTTTCTTTTGCTGCTCTACGATATTCAAATGCTCTACCCATGATTTTAGTTCAATTTTACACAAAAATAGGAATTAATGCTAAATATTCGTTAAAACCTTGATTTCATTGGTTAATTTCTTTAAATTTAATTGAATTACCCATTTGCTTCCCCTAACTGTATAAATAGTGGTTTTGAGTACATTAAGTTCTCAATTAACTTATTAAAACTC
>DQTF01000132.1 GCA_015662935.1 Crocinitomicaceae bacterium
TTAGGTAATTATTATGGAGCAGGGCCATCTGGATTGACTATTTACGACAATATGGTTCGTTTGAAATTTAAGACATCAGCAATTGCTAATCAACCTACAACTTTAGTCAGTATGCAACCTGCTGTTCCTGGACTTGTGATTCACAATTACGTTCTTTCTTCCAAAAAGAGAGGAGATAATTCCTACATCTATGGTGCTCCTTATTCTTTGGATCGTTTTGCAACTGGAACATTGCCAATCAATCAATCAGAGTTTTTAGTTAAGGGCAGTTTGCCTGATCCAGAAATGCAAGTTGCATATGAGTTTACTCAATTCTTACAAACCAATTCTGTTGAAATAAAAGGAGGTGCAAAATCTGCGAGAAGAATGGAAGTTTCATCTTTAGAAGAAGATTATTCAGCAAGACAACTTATTTATACACACAAAGGACCGAAGTTGATTGATATCATCAAAACAACCAACCATAAGAGTATCAACCTGTTTGCAGAACACATGGTGAGTTTAATCGCCTATCATAAAACAGGAGACGGAAGTACTGTAAAAGGATTGGAAATTATGGAGACGTTATGGGCGACAAGAATTAATGCAACAGAAATTCATTTGAATGATGGAAGTGGTTTATCGCGCTCTAATGCAATTTCTGCGAAAAATTTCACCGCCTTATTAGCATACATGAATAAGAGTAAGAATAAAGATGCATTCTTTAATTCACTGCCTACATCCGGAGAGAGTGGAACTTTAAAATACGTTTGTCGCAATCAATCCGGTCATGGAAAAATACATGCGAAAAGCGGAACAATGACGCGAATTAAAAGTTATGCAGGTTATATTCATTCTTCAAGCGGTAAGAAATATGCTTTTGCGGTTATCGTGAATAATCAAGAAGGGGGCACAAGAGCTGTCAAGAAGAAAATGGAGGTTTTGTTTAATGAAATTGCAACCTTTTAAGCTTCTTTTTCCAATATTTCGCTCCAAAATTCTTTCATTGATTTTCCTGTTGCTTCAATCATTTTTGGAACGATGCTTTCTTTCGAAAAACCAGGGGTTGTGTTCACTTCTATGATAAAAGGCTTTCCATTTACGAGCATGAAGTCGATACGAGCAATAGAACGTAAATTCAGTAATTGATAAACGTTTTTCGAGATAATTTGCACCTCTTTGGTCAATTGTTCACTGACTCTTGCAGGAGTAATTTCTTCGGATAAACCTTTGTACTTTGCTTCAAAATCGAAGAAGTCATTCTCTGTAACTATTTCCGTTAAAGGAAGAGCAATCAACCCTTCTTTTGAACGGTAAACACCGCACGTTACTTCTGTTCCATCCAGAAAACCTTCAATTATCACTGTCCCTCCTTCTTTAAATGCTTCTTTAATAGCAACCTGAACATCCTCTTCTTTATTCACTTTTGAAATACCATAACTAGAACCCGAATCACATGGCTTGACAAAAACAGGCAAGCCTAGTTGGTCAATTATTGCTTTATTTGTTGGGATATCATTAGCATTAGTCCAATAAATCGAATCCGCGACATTAAACCCAAATCCTTTTAAAAATTGATTGCAATACCACTTATCAAAAGATAATTGAGATGCCAAAGGTCCTGAGTTCACATATGACATATCAATCATTTCGAGATAAGCTTGTACTTTTCCATTCTCTCCTGGATCACCATGAATGTAAACAATTGCCAAATCCATTTTTACGGTTTCACCCTTCAAAACAAAAGCCATATCCCTAGAGTCAAATGGAATTTCTATCTCGTTGATTTTTGCAAACCACCCTTCTTTTTTAAACAGAATTATATACGCAGCAAAGTCATCCGGAAAATTTGCTTGAATATTCTCCGCACTTTTAACAGAAATATCGAATTCAGAAGAGAATCCTCCACAGATAATTGCAACATTTTTCATTTCTTGAGTATTTAATGATTCGAAGTTAAGAAATCGATTGTTGATGCTATAGGCTGTGATTGAAAAGTTATGAGCAAATAAGATGTGAAGAACTAAAGTAGAGAATTGGAGCATTGTATTATTAGAGTGCTGGACAGCTTTACATTCTTACCTTTTACTCCATTCTCTTTTATTATCTTTGCTCAAAAAAGAAAATTGAAACATGAGAATTATCTATTTTTTAATGAAGTTATTTCTGACTTATCCATTGAGTATTTATTATACACGAAGAAAAATGGTAAACTCTCCAAAGCAATTATTTGGAAGAACGATTTACGTCAGTAATCACGCGTCTTCTTTTATGGATCCGCTGATTGTTGCAGGATTTAACCGACCTTCTGTGTTTTTTATGACACGTTCTGATGTTTTCACCAAATTCAGCAAGCCGTTTTTATGGGCCGCTCAAATGCTCCCAATTTATAGGCAATTAGATGGGAAAGATGCCACCAAAAAAAACGAAGCTGTTTTTGACTCCTGTGCCAGAATTCTCTCTTTTGGCAGGAATCTATTGATTTTTGGAGAAGGCTTTACCGACGATACTTTTATTCGGCGATTAAAACCAGTGAAAAAAGGTGCGGTAAAGATTGGATTCATTGCAATGGAAAAAATGAATTGGAAGAAGAAAGTTTACATCTGCGCGGTTGGTGTCAATTATTCTGACCCAAAAGCAATGCGGAGTGATTTATTGATTTCTTATTCGGATAAAATCTGCTTGAATGATTATCGATCTGAGTACGAAAAGATTCCTGCAAAAGTGATTACGGATTTGACTCGAAAAATTGAGCTATTAATGCAAGAGCAACTGACCGACAATAGAAAGTTAGAATTAGCTCCGATGCATGAAAACATCTTAAAAATCACTCGGAAAGGGATGAATTTACGCAATTTCGATAGAAGAATTTCATTGGTAAACCGTTGGAAGTATTCTAAAAAACTTGCGACATGGCTCAACAGCGATGAAAGAAACCAAGAACAACTTCTCGCTTTAAAAACAAGACTAGAAGAGTATAACAATTCATTAGAAAAGGCTACTATTTCTGAATATCTTCTCTTTTGGAAAAAGGAAAACCCAAGAGGAAGTCGTTCAAAAGAACTATTGTATTTGATTTTCATGGCACCACTTGCACTAATCGGAGCTGTTCACGCTGGATGGCAATACGTTTGGGTAAAAAAACTCACAGAAAAAACCATGAAACGACCTGTATTTTGGAGTTCTGTTAAAATGTTTTTAGGTGTCATACTTATTGCTTTCTCCAACATGGCATTACTAGGGATTCTTTACACCGTTTTAGATTTAGGTATTAGTGGATGGTGGTACTGGTTGTACTTCTTTTTAGTAATTGGAATTACTGCACCCATTTTCTACGATTGGATAACTGCATTAAAATTGTACAAAGAGAAAGGTCGAGTGAATGAGTTGAATCTAGAAAAGGTTATGGCTGAGAGAAAGAAAGTGGAGAAAGAAGTGGAAGCATTTTTATCTAATATGTAAGTAAATGAAAACGTCTATTCTTACAAAAGTCAACCTGTCAATCGTTGTTTATTTTCTACTTGTTTACTTTATTTACACATATAAGATTGAACACGTTTTAATTGGCGTTATATGGGAAATCACACTTCTACCTATGATGTTAGCACCCTTCGTTTTTCTAGGCATTAGCATCTATACCATTCTAAAGAAAGAAAAAAACACATGGTTTATAATAAGTGTATCTCTTTTACTAGTCTGTGCAATAATTCTTGTTAGTAGTTTTTTTTATTGAAGAATTCTACCCTCTCGCTCTCAACATCCAAATAAGCCCAACACCAACCACAACAGAAATAACAATATTGAGCGCAGCAATTGCAAAGTGCCCTGAACTCATTAAGTCAACGGTTTCGTTGCTAAAAGTGCTGAAGGTACTATATCCACCACAAAACCCGATCATGAGCAATGGTTGCAACCAAGAAAACTCATCTTGTTTGTTGCTAATAAAAACAATAAGTATCGCCAAAATAACACACGCGAGAATATTGGAAATAAAAGTCCCCAAAGGAAAGTTTGTCGTAAACAATGCTGACGCACCTTTGCTTGTTAGGTATCTAGCTAAACTTCCTAATCCTCCTCCGATAAATATATATAGGTATGTCATTTTGTTTCTTTTATTCTAGCAATTAGTTTCAAAAATACAAAACGATAGGAGAATAATGCAGAAGTGACACCTAGTAGTCCTCCGGCAAAGACATCGCTAAAATAGTGTACTCCCAAGTACATTCTGCTGTAGGCAATTAGAACTGCTACAAAAAATAAATACGGAAATATACGAGGATAATATTTTCTAAGTGCTAAAAAAGCAAATGTGCAAACAGCAAAGAAATTAGCCGCATGAGAGGATACAAAACCATAGGTTCCTCCTTTGTAGAAATTACCGTCAGCATACTTATGAAAATGCAATTGATCTGTCAATAATAAGTTATGTGAAGGTCGGTAACGCAAAAAGACATCTTTGAATAAATGAACGGAAGCCAAATCTGCTACAGCAACCGCAATAATGGTACAAATTAAAAAGAAACCAGCTCGTTTAAGTCCTCCTTTTTTGTAGAACAAATAGAAAAGTAAAAGGTAGAATGGAATCCATGTTAATTTTCCAGAAACAACCCACATCACCTCATCCCAAAATGGAGAATTCCAACCATTTATAGCAAGAATTATGGAGTGATCGAGTGATTCTAAAAAATCAATCATCGTTCAATGTTTTCCAAATCAAGTCATTGAGTTCTACAATCCCTTGTTGTGCAACCGAAGAAATAAATCGAGTTTCAATGCCTTCTGGTAAGTCTTTCTTTATTTCTTCCATTAATTCTTCGTCGAGCATATCTGATTTTGAAATTGCTAGCAACTTATCTTTGTGCATCAATTCTGGATTATACAAATTCAATTCATTGAGTAACACAGCATATTCTTTCTTGATGTCATCACTATCCGCAGGAATCATAAATAACAACAAAGAATTTCGCTCTATGTGTCGTAAAAAACGTAATCCTAACCCTTTTCCTTTATGTGCATCTTCGATGATGCCAGGGATGTCTGCCATGATGTATGAGCGATGATCTCTATATTTTACAATTCCTAAATTGGGTTTGATTGTCGTAAAAGGATAGTTAGCAATCTCTGGTTTTGCCGCAGAAACAACTGACAATAAAGTACTTTTTCCTGCATTCGGAAAACCAACAAGTCCAACATCTGCTAAAACTTTTAATTCGAGTATTTTCCATCCTTCTCCACCATCTTCTCCAGGTTGTGCAAAACGAGGAGTTTGATTTGTTGATGATTTAAAATGATCATTTCCTAAACCTCCTCGTCCTCCTTTTTCAATGATTTTTTCTTCGCCATCATCGGTTATTTCAAAAAGAAACTCATGCGTTTCAGGATCTCTAACAATAGTCCCAAGAGGCACATCAATGTACTCATCTTTACCTTGTGCTCCTGTTTTCAATGCAGAAGAACCGTAACCTCCATGGCCAGCTTTGATGTGCTTCTTAAACTTTAGATGTAAGAGTGTCCATAATTGTTTATTCCCTCGAAGAATAACGTGTCCCCCGCGGCCTCCGTCTCCACCATCAGGTCCGCCCTTCGGTATGTACTTTTCTCTACGAAAATGCGCAGAACCTCCTCCTCCTTGACCAGAAGTTGTGTGAATTTTTACGTAATCTACAAAGTTATTAGAAGCCATTGAATTGAGTTTTTCAAGATTAGCCACCGGGTGACTTAAAGTCCCAGGTGGCTAATCTAATCTATTTGAGAGAATCAATTGCTTTAAACAATCGTTCTGTAATGTCTTCGATAGAACCTAATCCATCAATTTTCATCCATTTATTTTGCGACGCATAGAATTCTTTTACCGGCGCTGTTTCAGCACGATAAACATTAATTCTTTTTTGTATTACCTCAGGATTTGCATCGTCAACTCGTCCGCTTTCTTTAGCACGATTAGCTAAGCGGCTTTTCAATTCTCCTTCTTCTACATCTAAAGAAATCATTTGAGTAATAGAAGAATTAATTCCCTCTAAAAACTCATCCAATGCTTCTGCTTGTTTATTTGTTCTTGGAAAACCATCAAAAATAAATCCTTTTGGATTCTCATATTTCAATACTTCAGATTTTAACAAGTTGATCGTCACCCTATCTGGAACAAGTTGACCTTTATCCATGTAACTTTTTGCTAAAATTCCTAATTCTGTTTCTCCTTTGATGTTCTTTCTAAAAATATCACCTGTAGAAAGATGTATCAACCCATATTTTTCTACCAACCTTTGTGATTGCGTTCCTTTTCCAGCACCAGGAGGTCCAAATAAAACTACATTTAACATCTTATCTTTATTTTCTAATTCTGCTTTATCGAAGGCTATTCCTCCTTCTTCTCTAATTTGATAAATCTCGTCTAAGTTTCTTCCTTTCTCATCGTAGTCTAATCCATAACCAACTACAAACGCATTTGGTATTGAAAATCCAATGTAATCAGGTTTGTGGTCACCTCTAAAAGCTTCCGGCTTATATAATAATGAACAAATTTTTACCGATTTTGGATCTTCCATTTCTAATAAAGAAATGATTTTGTTCATTGTTAAACCTGAATCGATGATATCTTCCACAATGACAACATGTTTTCCTGATAAGTCATTGTTCAAGCCAATTAATTCATCAACACGACCCGTAGATTCTGTCCCATGATAAGAACTCATCTTAATAAAAGTAATCTCGGAAACTAAATCAACTTCCTTCATCAAGTCAGATGCAAACATAAATGAACCGTTGAGAACAGCTATAAAAACGACCTCTTCGTTCTTGTAATCTTCATTTAGTTGCGTAGCAAGCGACTTAACCTCTTTGGCTAATTCTTCTCGAGTTATAAATGTCTCGAATGTTTTATCTAGAACTTGAATCATTCTTTCCGTCAATTTTGAATGGTAAAAGTACTACTTTCTGAAGAAAAAAGTGACATTATTTATAGACAATCATCAATAGAATACAAAATCGGTTTATCTTTGAGGGCATGAAAAAAAATCTCTTTGGTAAAGACCTACGTTTAGGCATCCTCGGAGGAGGTCAGCTCGGAAGAATGTTCATTCAAGAAGCAGTCAATTATAACATCGCTGTTCATATTCTTGAAAACGACCATAATGCTCCAAGTGCTTCGCTTGCGTGTCCTTTTACAAAAGGAGATATTCAGAATTTCGACGATGTGATGGCTTTTGGAAAAGACATGGATGTGTTAACCATAGAGATTGAGAACGTAAATGTAAAAGCCCTTTTCGAGTTAGAAAAACAAGGAGTGATTGTTTACCCTCAACCTCGTGTTTTGGAAATTATAAAAGACAAAGGATTGCAAAA
>DQTF01000003.1 GCA_015662935.1 Crocinitomicaceae bacterium
AAATGTAATAAAAAAAAGGGTTACTCAAATTTGAGTAACCCTTTTTCTAAGTGACCCTGACAAGATTCAAACTTGTAACCGCTGGAGCCGAAATCCAGTGCGCTATTCAGTTGCGCCACAGAGCCATTTGACGACAAATCTAACAAGCAAATGTCAATTTGACAAGTTTCTTTTTGCTTTTGAATCAAATACTTTCAACAATTAATAACATTTAGCTAATTTAGTCGAATTAGAAATTAAAAAAGTACTCGGTATATCAGCATTTTATCACGATTCTGCAGCAGCTATTATTGTTGGAGGAAAGGTAATTGCTGCTGCTCAAGAAGAACGTTTTACAAGAGAAAAACACACTTCTGATTTTCCTAAAAATGCCATTCAATTTTGCTTAGAAGAAACCGGATTCTCTATTGAAGAGCTCGATGCAATTGTCTTTTATGACAAACCTTTTTTAACCTTCGAACGAATTCTAGAGACATTTTATGCAATCGCACCCAAAGGTTTTCTTTCCTTTCTTAAAGCTATTCCTGTATGGTTGAAAGAGAAATTATTCTTGAAAAAACTAATTCTTGATGGTTTATCAGAGGTAGAAAAGTTCAACAAAAAAGAACTAAACCTCTTGTTTACAGAACACCACTTATCACATGCCGCAAGTGCTTTCTTCCCTTCTAATTTTCAAACCTCAGCTATTTTAACAATCGATGGCGTTGGAGAATGGACAACCGCATCCATCGGGTTAGGAGAAGAAAATGTAATCGAATTTAAAAAGGAAATGCACTTCCCACACTCCGTTGGTCTATTGTATAGTGCTTTCACTTATTATTTGGGGTTCAAAGTTAATTCTGGCGAATACAAAGTAATGGGACTTGCTCCATACGGAAACCCAAACTCTGTAGATACCAAACGGTATATTGAAGCAATAAAAACACAACTCATAGACATCAAAGAGGATGGATCAATTTGGATGGATCAATCCTATTTCAATTATGTGGGGGGGGTAAAAATGATTCGTGAGAAAAAATGGGAAGTATTGTTTGATTTACCAAAAAGAGAAAGTGAAGGTGAACTTTTACAAAATCACTGTGACATCGCTTATGCCATTCAAAATGTGACGGAAGAAATTGTAATTAAACTAGCAAAAGAAGCTAAGCGAATCACTGGTTCCAACAATTTGTGTTTAGCAGGAGGAGTCGCCTTAAACTGTGTTGCAAACGGATTGCTTCTTCGGGAGAAAGTTTTTGAAAACATCTACATTCAGCCAGCTGGTGGTGATGCGGGAGGAGCTATTGGTGCCGCCTTGTCAATCTCTCATCAGTATTTTAATGAAGAACGAGTAATCGGCTCTCAAGAAGATTCAATGAACGGAACGTATTTAGGTCCTTCATTTTCCGAGAAAGAAATCCTGGCAATGAATCGAAAACAAAAAGCTGTTGCAACTAATTTAGAATTCTCTGAAATTACAAAGACAACCGCCAAAGCTTTAACGAACGAGAAGGTTGTCGGTTGGTTTCAAGGGCGAATGGAATTTGGTCCCCGAGCATTAGGCAACCGAAGTATTTTGGGAGATGCAAGCAATCCGGAGATGCAACAAAAAGTTAACTTACAAATTAAATACCGAGAAGGATTTAGGCCTTTTGCTCCAGCAGTTTTAAAAGAAGATGTGCAAGAATTCTTTAATTTGGAGGTGGAATCTCCTTATATGTTATATGTTGCTTCAATAAAAGACAAACAACGAATGCAATTGCCAGAAAATTATGACGAATTGACCTTGAAAAAAAAGTTATCTTGCGAGAGAAGTACTATTCAATCTGTCACTCACCTAGATTATACTGCAAGAGTACAGACCGTTGATAAAAAAACGAATGAACCTTTCTGGAACTTAATTTCAGAGTTTAAAAAACTATCTGGCAAAGGTGTTTTGCTCAATACAAGTTTTAACGTTAGAGGAGAACCAATTGTTTGCACACCTTTCGATGCTTATCGTACTTTTATGAGTACAGAAATGGATCTATTGGTGATTAATAATTTTATTTATCTCAAGGAAGAACAACCTTATAATACAAATAAGTGGAATGTTCAATTTTCAACTGATTAATTATGAATTTTATAAAAGAACTCTGGCTTTTTCTCAAGGAAAGAAAAAAAATATGGCTCGCTCCTGTTATTATCGTTCTCCTACTTATTGGTGTTCTTCTAGTGTTTAGTGCCGGCAGCTCCGTTGCACCCTTCATTTATTCTTTATTTTAACGCGTATGAATAAAAATTCCCCCACAAGAACTGTTCTAACAATTGTCATTGGGTTTCTCATTCTGCATTTGTTATTCCAACACCAATGGTTGATGTACGTTGCCGCAACCGTCGGGCTTCTTGGTTTGACTTCTACATATCTCGCTCAGAAAATCGATTTTATTTGGATGAAGTTAGGTTGGCTTCTCAGTTTAATCGTTCCAAAAATAATTCTCGGTGTTGTTTTCTTTTTTATTCTCACGCCTATTGCACTGCTCTATCGAGCTTTTAAAAAGGATAAAGCTTTTAAGTTAAAAAGGTCACAAAAAACAGTTTTTGTGACGACAGATAAAATATTTCTGAAAGAATCCTTTGAAAGAATGTTCTGAACATCAAATAAATCAATTCTTTCCCCGTTAATTCTGTATTATTAGATTTACAATGAAACTACTTATACTTTTCATGCTTATCGCATTCAAATCTTTTTCTCAAATAGGAATGGGAGAATGGCGATTGCACACCGTTACTTCTAACGCAATAGATGTTGCAGCATTCAACGATAGAGTGTTTGTTGCCTTCTCAAACGGGTTGTCAGAATATGAATATTCCTCTAAAGAAACATTTGATTGGACTGCTGTCAATTCATTGTCGGATATAACGATTACATCTTTAGGAGTTAGCACTCAAACAAACTCTCTCTTTATTGGCTATGACAATGGAAATGTTGACCACATTCGACTCAACAACCTTACGAATATTCCAGCTATTAAACTGGCAAGTGTTCAGGGTTCTAAAAGAATCAATAAAATTGTTGAACACAATGGGTATATGTACTTTGCAACAGGTTTTTCTATCGTTAAAATAGATCCTATCAAAAACGAAGTGAAGGATACCTACTACCCAACAAATGGTAACGAAGCCATCATCGATATTGCATTTAAAAACGACAGTGTTTTTGCCTTAACAGAGCAATTAATGTACTCTGGAATTATAAGTAATGTTGCTCTTGCAGACCCGTCACAATGGACTGTAGACACAAGGGTTCCTTTATTGACGGCTTCTTCAGAATCGTACGCAGAAATTGAAGCTGTTGGTGATAGTTTATATATTCTTTACAAAGGTCTTGGTTTTGGATTGGACACTCTTTTTAAGGTTAAAAGCGATGGTTTAACACCTGCAATTAATGAAGCTGGTTCTGTAGAAATTAACTCCATTAAAGAAATCAATGGGAAACTTGCGGTCAATTATTTTCCAGGAACATTCTTGTTCGATTTAGATTTTGTTACATCAGAATGGTTCGGGTTGTATTCATTTGGTGGTGCCCCAAATTTGAATACATTATCTTACAATAATGGAACTTACTGGCTAGCGGATAAGGATATCGGCCTCGTTAAGCATCAAGGAATCGGAAATAATAGTCCCATTACAATAAACGGGTTGCCTAAATCTGATATTTATAGGATGACCTGGTTAGATAACAAACTTTTAATTGCATCTGGAGGATTAGCGTTTAACACTCCTACTTATCGTAAATCGGGTGTGTATATTTTTGAAGACGAAAAATGGCGTATAAAGAGCAGTGGTAACATGAACCTATGGGACGATTCAAGAATTTGGGATTACCTTTCTGTCTCCGTTAACCCAACTAATAAAAATGAATTTGCAACATCTTCCTATTCTAACATCCCTCTTTCAATTGGAAAGATAGATGGACAAATTACAGATACATTTACAATTTTGAATTCTAATATTGAAAACACAAGTCCTGGAGGAGCCTTTCCAATGTTAACTCACGTTCAATATGATGAAGAAGGAAACCTTTGGATGTTAAACGCCTATACACAAAGCCCTCTTAAAGTTTATACAAAAGAAAAGACTTGGCACAAATTTTCAGCAGGTCCAACAGATTTCAATTTTACAATGGCGTTTGCTGTAGATTATAATGGTAATAAATGGTACTCTGTCCGAAACGCAGGGTTGTTTGGTTATAATAATAACAATACCATTTCAAATTCATCGGACGACAAAAAATTGCAACTTACCAGCGGAGAATTTTCAGGAAACTTACCCTCTAATACTGTCACTTCAATTGCCGTAGATTTTGATAACGAAATATGGATAGGGACAGATAATGGTTTTGCAGTATTATATAATTCTGAAGGAGCATTTGACGCAAGTGCTGGAGGATATAATGCGCAAAGAATTAAGATTGATTTTGAAGGAAACGTTGAGTACGTTCTTGGAAATACAAGTATTACTGACATCATTGTTGATGGTGCGAATCGTAAATGGTTTGCAACTGAAAATTCTGGTTTAATTCTATTGTCTGCAGATGGATTAGAAATCATCGAACATCATACAGTTGATAATTCTCCGTTGATTTCCGATGCTATCATTGATTTAGAGTTAGACCACACTACTGGGGAGTTGTTTATTCTTACCGATAAGGGTGTGGTGTCTTACAGAACAGACGCAAGCTATGAAGATCCTGAATATTCCAACGTAGTTGTTTTCCCTAATCCAGCAAGACCTGAGTTTGATGGACCAATCACTATTCAAGGAATTCGTTACAATTCTGATGTTAAGATTACAGACATAGCTGGAAAATTAGTGTATAAAACAACTTCTAATGGTGGAACGGCAACCTGGGATGGCAAAACATTGAACGGTGATAAAGTAGCAACTGGTGTCTATTTAATTTGGACAGCCGCAAACGAAGGAAAAGGAAGAAAAGTCGGTAAGGTTTTAGTTGTTAATTAAGAATGAAAACAACTGACAAAGCTATCTTTATTCACAGAAGTCCCTATTCTAGCAATAGCTTAATTACAACATTTTATACAGAGAAAAATGGCTTGCAGCGATTCGTTTTTAAAGGAGGTAAGAAAAAGTCTCATGCATTATTTCCTCTTGCAATTTCAGAAATAAGTTATTATGGTCGGAATTCTGAACTTCTTAATTTAACTGATGCAACGTTAATCAATCCGCTAAGTTTTCAATTTAACCCTATCAAATCGACTATTGCGTACTTTGCGGTTGAGGTTTTGCAGAAATGTGTGCAACAAGGGGATCCTGATCTTAACTTATTTAACTTAATGGTTAACGAGGTCGATAAATTAGAAGACGCTTCCAACCTTCATTTATTTCCTGTTGAACTAATGATACAGTTCGCCTATCGTTTAGGAATATACCCCTTGGTGGATGAAGAAGATATGGGTTACTTTAATTTGGATACCGGTTCTTACCAACATACTGATAGTCAGAGTCAAAGATGCCTGTCGGGAGAGGCTGTTGCCTTCTTAAAACAATTACTTCTAGAAGAGTCCATCGAAATACCCAACAAAACAATTCGAGAAGAGGCTTTAACAATATTGCTCAACTATTTTTCCATTCACATACCCAACTTTAAGAACCTCAAATCTTATTCGATTCTCAAAGAAGTGCTGGATTGAATTTATTTTTTAGTTTCTTTTATAAAGACATTGGTTAAGTTCAAGCTTTCCATTTCGTTCACTTGAAAATCTCTCACCCTTGCATTCACTAAAACAGTGTTATCATCTGTAAAAATTGGCATCGTTGCAGCCTCATCAATAATTAATTGATCACACTTAACAATTAGTTCTGTTCTCTTTTCTGGATCAGGCTCAGATATCGCTTGCTCAAATAACAGGTTAAACTTTTCATTATTAAAGTTAAATCTGTTTGCAAAACTTGTTGCATCCTCCATATTCACACCGTAAAACTGTGACAAAAAGTTTTCTGGATCTGGGTAATCAGCTAACCAACCTTCAGCCCACATTTTTGCTTCTCCTTTTTGGATCAATTCATCTCTTTTCTTAATGGTGGAAAGTATCACTTCGAGATTTACACCTATGTTTTCTTTTAACTGTTTTGAAATTGCCAAACACATTTTATGCGTTTTAGAACCTTCTAAAGAATTCGTGTAAAATTTAATCGTTGGAAAACCTTTTCCATTCGGGTAACCCGCACTCGCCATTAAAGCCTTTGCTTTTTGAACGTTGAATTTAAACCCTTTTACATCATCCGTTGGATAGTTCCCAATTTTAGGAACAAAACCATTATGAGAAGCCCAACCTTCTCCTTCAAGTTCGTTATCAATGATTGCGTCTCTATCAATTGCAATGTTAAATGCTTTTCTGATCTTCACATTTTTAAATTCTTCACTTTGATGAGCTAACGCAACGTATCGAACACTCATACTTGGTGTCGATTCAACCTTGTGTTTGATGTTTTTTCCTTCCTGTGCTTCTGTTAAAGTTCCTAAGATATGCTCCACTTCTTCAACTGGAATTTCCAATACTAAGTCGATTTCAGATTTTCTAAAAGCCAATAATTCGCTTCTTTTATCGTCTGCATAACTCACAACAACACGACTTAAATAAGGAAGTTGATTTCCAAAATCATCCTTTTTCCAGTAGTTATTGTTTCTTTTTAGGATAACTGTTTTCTCATTCATTACATCCAAAGAAAAAGGACCTGTTCCAACTGGGTGTTGACCTATTTCCTTGCCGTATTTATCATAAGCTTCTTTTGGAAAGACTCCTAAACTTGAATGCGTTAGAATGTATTCAAATCCAGCAAACGGTTTCTTTAATGTGATTTCAACTGTATTATTGTCTGTTACTTTGATGCCTTCTACTCCTTCTTTAGGAAGCATTTTAGACGAGTTTTCATAAAATTTATCTGCACCCTTTACTCTATTAACCAGAAGGTAACTTATCTTATTTAACTCTAAACCTGAACAAGCCAGTTCTAGTGAAAACTTAACATCGTTTGCATCTAATTCATGTACTTTTTCACCTAAACAAGCATCTTGATGGAAAAAAACTCTTTTTCTAATTTTAAAAGTATAAACCGTTGCATCATCATTAACTGAAAAGCTTTCTGCTATTGATGGTACAATATTTAAAGAGTTCATATCAATTGTCAACAGAGGCTCATAAATTTGAGAAACTACACGTGATGTGTAATGGTAAACTGAAGAAACGGTTGCTAAAGATGTAATCTTTTCAGCAGACATAAAACGGAAATCACCCCCGTATTTTTTTCCTCCTAATGCAACAAGGTTGTCAACATCTACTGTCTTTTCTGTACAAGAAAAGAATGTTAAGCCAATTAATAAGCTAGCTAAAATAGTTTTAATTCTCATGGTCGTTATCAAATAATTGTATAAAGATATAAAAAAGTAGCTTTTAATTGCCCTAAAAGCCTACTTTCTGTCGAGTTCTTTTCAAAACAGATGCAGCAACGGTTCTCGCTTTCTCTGCCCCAATTTTTAGAGCGTTTTCAACTTCTTGAGGGTTTTGTATTAAAAAATCATACTTTTCGCGTTGTTGAGAAAAGACATCCAAAATCAATTCAAAAAGTTCTTGCTTTGCATGTCCGTATCCATAACCTCCTGTTTCGTAATTGATTCTCATCTTTGATTTTTGCGTTTCGTTAGCCAATAGCTTATATAAAGCAAATACATTACAAGTATCAGGATCTTTTTTGTCATCTAATCCTTTTGAGTCTGTTGCAATGGACATTACCTGTTTTCTTAATTTCTTTTCTGGTAAAAAAATATCAATGAAATTATTTCGTGACTTACTCATTTTTGTTCCGTCTGTTCCCGGAATTAGCATCGTGTCTTCTTGAACTTTTGCTTGAGGCAAAACAAAGGTCTCCCCCATTTTATTGTTAAAGCGAGCGGCAACATCTCTACTCATTTCTAAATGTTGCAATTGATCTTTTCCGACAGGAACAATTTCTGCATCGTAGAGCAAAATATCTGCAGCCATCAAAATAGGATAGGTAAAAAGTCCTGCATTTACATCTTCCAAGCGATCCGATTTGTCTTTAAAACTGTGCGCAAGCGTTAATCGTGAATAGGGGTAATGACACATTAAATACCATGTCAGCTCTGTCACTTCTGGAATGTCACTTTGGCGATAAAAAACCGTTTTTTCAGGGTCGATACCAAATGCCAGCCAGGTAGCAGCGGTAGAAAGCGTGTTTCTTTTCAACTCTTCCCCGTCCTTAATTTGGGTAAGAGAATGCATGTCCGCAATGAATAAAAAAGCATCATTCTCTGACTCGTTTGCCATTTCAATCGCAGGAACAATAGCTCCTAAAATATTTCCTAAGTGAGGTGTTCCTGTGCTTTGTATTCCTGTCAGTATTCTTGCCATTAATCTAATTTTTACACAAATTTACTCATTTTACAAGGAATAATTCATCTGTACATTGTACAACAAACGATTTCATTAGTTTTGTTGCATGAGAATTTTAAAAATATTCTTTTCATTACTCTGGAAAACGTATTTTGG
>DQTF01000097.1 GCA_015662935.1 Crocinitomicaceae bacterium
GGTCGGGTTTTGTTCAATATATTTTTGAATGCAATCGTCACACCGCCAGAGAGAAAGTTGGAAAAGAGCAAATACTTGGTTTGATCGAACCAGTGATTTTTGGCAGGAACGCCAAAAGCATCAGCAATGTACATTTCTGCAATTGGCGCGTATTGAATAAAATCATCTATGCGAAACTCAAAATCATTGCCGACTTGATTTCGAATTGAAATTTTCAAATCTTGTTCAAATTGAGTTTCATTGAATGGAATTCCAGCACCTATAAATAAAACGGGAATAATACTTCTTTTAAGTAACAATTGATTTTTTGCTTGGCAAGAAACGATAGAATCATTCGGTTTTTGAGCAAAAGAAAGACTGTTCAGTAGAAGAAACAAAAAGAATAAACGCATGACTAATGGATGATAATTCTGCCTAACTTTTGAGAAATGAGGACTTTTACTTGCTCTAGGCTAACTTGTTCTGCAAGCAGGTCCATTAATTCTTCATCTGTTATTTCTTCTTCTTTAGAAATCAACACTTTTTGTATTTCACGGATGCGTTTTTCTACTTTTGCTGACTTAAATGCATAAATAGATCCCATCACAGCTTGATTCATCTTATCTTTTTCCGTGTTGGTAAATATGTTGTGTTTGGTAATCCAATTGTGGCTAATTTCGTGTTGATTCATCTCAATTTCGGTTACAAACTGCACGACTTCTTGGTCTTCTAAACGTTTAAAATGACTCGTTTTTAAGAATGCATTTTCGGACAATGCTTCACTGATTATTTGATGCAATTTATTGTAAACAGGGTTACTGAAAATCAACTCATCAACTGTAAGTTCATGACAAATGAGTTCTGTTACCGAGGTTTCAACTTTTACCTTTTCCCCTTTTTCATCAACTTGATCTATGGTTACGACATTTGGCCCATACATCACCAAAATTCGCATAAGATCAAACTCCGTTGGTTCGTCAAGGTTGTCAATAATTGGTGTGTTGTCTCTGTACTCAGGTGGAATTAAATCTTCATCTGAAGGGAATTCTTGATATTGAGACTCGACAGGTTGAGTAGGTTGAACAGGTCTATTGAATCGATTTTGTTTCGTTGCATCAGTACGCAGTTTTATTAACTCATTGGATAGAATTTGCTCACTGATATCAAACCGCTCAGAAATAGATTGCATGTAAACGTTTCGAGTAATTTGATCGGGAATTAACGATACAGAATGCACGATTTCTTTAATGAGGTTTGCTCGTTTTATCGGGTCATTTTCTCCTTCTTCTAGAAGAACACCAGCTTTAAAAGAAATAAAATCTTGCGTGCTTTTTGCTATGTATTCTTCCAGCTCAGTTGTGCTAACTGCTTTAGAATAAGAATCAGGATCTTCTCCCTCAGGAAAGAGAACGACTTTAACATTCATTCCTTCTTGGAGAATCAAATCGATACCTCTAAAAGATGCTTTGATTCCAGCGTTGTCACCATCGTAAAGTATGGTAATGTTCTTCGTGTATCTTTTAACGAGACGAATTTGCTCCTTCGTTAAAGAGGTTCCAGAAGATGAAACAACGTTCTGGATTCCAGCTTGAAACATACTGATTACGTCAGTATATCCTTCACACAAAAAGCAATTGTCGTATTTAATAATATCTCCTTTCGAGAAGTGCAATCCGTAGAGAATTTCACTCTTGTTGTAGATGACACTTTCTGGAGAATTGAAGTATTTCGCAATTTTTTTATCGGTGAATAAGGTTCTTCCACCAAAACCTAAAACACGTCCCGAAATACTGTGAATAGGAAACATTACACGTCCTCTAAAGAAATCAAATTGGCTGTCGTTTTTTGTTTTAGAAAGGCCGACTTTCTCCATGAATTCTAACTTGTATCCTTTTGCAAGTCCAGCCTTTGTAAAATCATCAGATTTGTTAATCGAATACCCTAGTTGGAATTTTTCAATGATGTCTGGTCGGTAACCTCGTTCTACAAAATAGGACAAGGCAATTTTTTTACCTTCATCAGTATTGTGAAGGTTGTTTTTAAAGTGTTCTTGCGCAAATTCATTGATGATGTGCAGACTTTCTCTTTCCGATATAGCAGCTAATTCTTCAGCAGTTGCAGGTCGTTCCTCCGGAAGTTGAATTCCATACTTATCGGCTAGCCATTTTAGTGCTTCGGGATAAGAATAGTGTTCTTTCTCCATTAAGAATGAAACGACTGTTCCTCCTTTTCCTGTCGAGAAGCACTTAAATATTTGTTTGGCGGGAGAAACAACAAAAGAAGCTGTTTTTTCATCCGTAAAAGGACTCAATCCCTTTAGATTAGACCCGGCTCTTTTTAATTGCACAAATTCTCCAATCACCTCCTCAATTCGAGAAGTTTGCATAATGTCATCGACGATATGTGGGGGAATCATTGCCATTACTTCCCGTTTCCGTAATCTTTCTCACTTGTTTTTACTCCTTCAATTGAGTAGGTTGTCCAAACACCAACGGTCTTGTCATTTTTGTATTCACCGGTATAATGCAAATTACCATTTGGGTATTTAACCATACTCATTCCGTTGCGTTCTCCATGAATGTAGTTGGTTACAGATAATTCCTTTCCATCTTCAGAAAAGTAGAGCCATTTCCCATCTCTTTTTCCGTTTTCATCTTGTAATCCTTTGAACTTAACTTTCTTTCCAATTCCTGGGTAATACTCATAGTACATGCCGTCGATTACATCAACATCACCTTTTTCTGATGTTTTTACTTCGTCTTCAATGTTTGTCGAGTTACTTTTAACTTCCCCATTTTTAGTAGTTGCAGTTGATTCTGATTTATCGTCAGCAACTACTTCTACCTGCTCTTTGGTCGGGTCATTTTCTTTACAAGAATAAAGAGAAACGCTAATTAGTGCGAATAAAATTATTTGTTTCATACTTTTTATTTAGTTCTATTTGTTGTGTATTCGATCAATCCAAGCAGTGATTGTTTTGCTTCTGAATCGGGAATGTTTGCAATTAAAGATACGGCTTTTTCTTTATATTCCGTCATCACTTTGTGGGCATAGTCAATTCCACCATTTTCAATGACCAATTTGACAGCTCGTTGCACTTTTTTAGGATTCTCGTTGTGATTTTTAACAATGTTAATCAACTCTTTCTTTCTTTTTTTTGTAGAATTATTGAGAACATAAATCAATGGCAAGGTCATCTTTCTTTCTCGAATATCTAGCCCTGTTGGTTTACCAATATTCCCAGGTTCTCCGTAATCAAAAATGTCGTCTTTAATTTGAAAAGCGATACCGATTGATTCTCCAAAGTCTCGCATTGTATCTGACACATCGAGTCTACCAACGCTTATAGAGCCTACTTCACAGCATGTTGCAATAAGAGAAGCGGTTTTTTTACGAATAACTTCAAAGTAAATATCTTCGGTAATGTCAAGTTTGCGAGCTTTTTCAATTTGTAGTAATTCTCCTTCTGACATTTCACGAACAGCACGGGCAACAACCTCTAGCATTTTCGTGTTTTTATTCTCTATAGAAAGGAGTAATACTTTAGAAAGCATGTAATCTCCAACTAGTACAGCAATTTTATTTTTCCAAAGGGCATTGATGGAGAAAAAACCCCGTCTTTCGTTGGCATCATCTACTACATCATCGTGAACGAGTGTTGCGGTGTGTAGTAATTCTACGAGTGTTGCTGCATCGTACGATTTATCATTTATTGTTCCTAGCATTTTTGCTGTCAGAAAAATAAACATAGGACGCATTTGCTTTCCTTTTCTTTTAATGATGTAATGCGTGACTTTGTTCAACATGGGAACTTTTGACTTCATGCTATCACGAAAACGCCCTTCAAATTCGGACATTTCTGCGGAAATCGGTTCCATTATTTCTTTAACTGTCATCACAGAACAAATATAAGAGTAAGATTTTGTTCTTGTTGTTAAATTATTAAAATCCGCGAAGAACTTATCAAGATGTGTGATTTATGTGTTGAATACATTTATTTACACACCAAACCACTTAAACTCGAAACGCTTTTCTGGTATGACAATTCTTTCAGAAATACGTGTAAGCCTTCCGGGTAAGTTCATTAAATAGTCTCGTGCTTTTTCGGCAGAACCACTTAAATCTGTCATGTGTTCAATGTCCCACTTTACTAAGAGTTTATTAAGAATTTCAATATAGTCTTGCGTTGTATAAACCATTGTTCGCTGCGCTGCATCAGAAAAATGGGTAAATAAGTCCCCAATTTCTCCACCTGTTTCTCTTAAGAAGTGGGCAGGCATAACGATTTTCTTTTTCATCATATCTTCAAAAGCGAGCATCATTTCACTTGGATCAACGTCAAAAATTCGTTGCACAAAATGTTGATAAGCATTAGCATGGCGAGCTTCGTCTGCGGCAATAACACCACATATTTTTGCAAGTCGTGTATTTCCTGTTTTTTTAGAGAGGGCCGCAACTCTTCTATGAGAAATGTTCGTTGCAGTTTCTTGAAAACTGGTATAGATGAAACTTTTATAAGGATCTCTAGAAGTTTGGAGGTCAAAACCATCGGAAATTAAAAATTGCGTAGAGGTTTCCAATTCTCTCATGTTTACTCTTCCAGAAAGATAAAGATACCTGTTTAATAAATCACCGTGGCGATTTTCTTCTGCTGTCCAAGAGCGCACCCATTGTGACCAACCCGTTCTACTTTTTGAATCAATTCCTTCAATGTCCATTAACCAGGCTTCGTATGTTGGCAAAGCCTCTTCTGTTATTGTGTCACCGATAAGAACAGCAAATAAATCGTAACTCATTTCTTTTGCAAGTTCTTGAATTTCAGCAACTTCTTCAAAAAATGATTCGTCTCTAGCATCAGGCAATAAATCAGCAGGTTGCCAATTCTCTTCTGGTTTTTTTAGAAATTTTTCTAGTAAACCGTCCATTGATTGCTCAATGTACTGCATTACTTCTAATCTAATATTTGATAATTTTGTTAACTGCATATTTCAATTTTTGTAGCATTTTTTGCTTTATACAGTAGTAGACTAATTGAGTTGTGGCAAAGATAGGATAAGTTCTTGATTACCCCTTCATCTTTCTTTCTTCTTTCAGAATAGCCCCATTTTTATTGACTAATTGCCCACAAGCAGCATCGATGTCCTTTCCACGACTTCTTCTAACATGAACAATCATGTTTCTATCTTCTAGGTATTTGGCAAAAGCATCTGTTCTTTCTTTGGTCGTTTTTTGAAATATTCCATCATCAATAGGGTTGTACTCAATGATATTTATTTTACAAGGAACACATTTAGCAAATTGAGCGAGTTCTTGTGCGTCCTCTAGAGAATCATTGAAATCTTTGAAGATGATGTATTCAAAAGTAATTCTTGTTCCTGTTTTCTCATGGAAGTACTGCAGTGCCTCTCTCAATTCTTCCAAGTTATTAGAGTCATTGATTTCCATTATCTGGCTTCGCTTCTTGTCGTTAGCCGCATGCAAAGAAAGAGCGAGGTTAAATTTCACCTCATCATCGCCCAGTTTTTTAATCATTTTGGCAATACCTGCTGTTGAAACAGTGATTCGTTTTGGGGACATTCCAAGACCTTCTTCAGAAGTAATTAATTCAATGGAACGAAGCATGTTTTTGTAGTTAAGCAAAGGTTCACCCATTCCCATATAAACAATATTTGAAAGGCTTTTGTCATATCTTGTTTTTGCTTCGTCGCGTAAGTAAACAACTTGGTCAACAATTTCTCCGGCAGAAAGATTTCGCATGAGTTTTAACTTGCCTGTTGCGCAGAATTCACACGCTAAACTACATCCAATTTGTGAGGAAATACATGCTGTTGTTCTTTTGGGTGTTGGAATTAAAACACCTTCAACTATTTGGTTCTTGTCAACTTCAAAAGCACATTTAATTGTTTTATCCAAACTTATTTGTTGATCTTTAAGCGTAATATGATCGATGTAATAGGTCTCTTCTAACTTTTCTCGCAATGATTTAGAAAGGTTCGTCATGTCTTCAAAAGAAGAGGCGTCTTTCTGCCAAAGCCATTCGTATATTTGCTTCCCACGGAATGCTTTTTCACCGACTTCTTGTAAGGAGGTTTTTAATTCTGCTAGAGAAAGGTTTCGGATATTTATTTTGGTGCTCATTTATAGTGCAAAGATAAGGTTTTATTTTGCAGGGAGAGATGGAGCGTTGGAGTTTTTGACGGTTTGATTGCTACGCTTTTGATAGATACAAGAGCGAAGAATACACTTATCTTCTTTCTTACACAGAGAACAGCAAAGAAGACACAGAGGTTCACAGAGAAAAAGTACACTAGATATAGTTCTAGCAGTTATATTTTTTCTTATCTTAATACTAGAACCTAGTAAAAATACTATTTAGATTATGATTAGAAATGAATTATCAAAGACAATAATTGGTTGTGCAATAGAAGTACATAAACAATTAGGGCCAGGGTTGCTTGAGTCTGCTTATCAAGAATGTTTAGTTTAAAAGTAGAAGTAGAGAAACCTATGCCAATAGTTTACAAAGACATTTCCTTAAATAAGGGATACAGAATTGACATTCTTATTGAAGATAAAATTATTATAGAGCTAAAGACAGTAGAATCTTTTCGCGATGTCCACACGGCACAAGTTTTAACCTATATGAGGTTGGGAGGATATAGATTGGGACTATTATTAAACTTCAATGGAAACAGAATGGTGGATGGAATAAAAAGAATTATTAATTCATAAGAACCATATCACCAACTTCCTCTGTGAACCTCTGTGTCTTCTCTGAGGTTCTCTGTGAAACAGTTCTACTATTCTACCCCCCTAACTTAATATTTGAAACACCTACTACCAACTTCCTTTGTGAAACTATCCGAAAAGACTTCCAGCCGTCAACTTTTTCTGCGAAACAAACTATATCCTCCGAATATCTTCTTCTTTCAAAGAAATCATTTCCCCTTCTTCCAACCTGACACGAATTTCTTCAGAATCTTCTCCAATAATTTCCACAAAATCACCTTCACTAAGTTTTACTTTATCATGAATACTTTCTGCATTTTTGGAAGTAACAATTGCATAATTATTAGAAGTAACATAGCTGTTAGTTAATGCTCCAAAAAGAATTGAAAAAACGAAAAACAAGGAGCTGATTACACCAATAACTAACATCAACCTTCGAGTAGAATGAGATTTGTTGAGCTTAAAAAGAACAATTGAGGCTGCGATAAGAACGGCACAAAGAACAGTAAAAACCCCCCATGTATTTGCAGAAATAGAGTAAAGCGATGCTTGAAATCCATTTAAACGATATTTCCAATAGTGATTAGGATTTAATTCTAAATAACACTCTTGTATTTTTTCTTTCGCTTCAAGATCAGAAGGTCTAAGTTTTAACACCTTTTGAAATCCCCAAATTGCTTCTCCATAATTTTTAGTTTGCATTTTAGCTAGACCATAGTTAAAATATGCAGAGATATTATCAGGAGAAATAGAAATAATAGAATCAAATTTTTCAGCAGAAAGTTCATATTTTTCTTGATTAAAAGCACCTACTGCTTCTTGAAATGTTGAATTAGCAACCGACAGTATTGGAGAAATGGTGAAGCAAAAAATGACGATATGTTTTAAAATTGCTTTCATCTTTTCAATGCTTCTAAGACAGATTTTAAATCACTAAATACGGCTTGCTTTGAGTCTTCATCTGAAGTGAACCCATATCGAAATTGATCGCATTTCTCAAACATTTTTGTTGCTTTTGAAATTGTATTTTCACTTACAGTATTACTCACATGCAACAGTAATTCTTGCTTGCTAAAATTTTCTCCATTAACTACTTTTACTTCGAGTGCTGTTTTTAATGCTTTTTCAACTTGAGAGTAAAACTCATTTGCATCTGAAGTAGTTATTTGTTTTTCAATCGTTGTTAGAGAAGAGTTAACCTCTTGTTTTTTCTTCTTCACAACTTGTTTCTGCTGCATTTCATCTGCGTTGTCTTCTCTTTTCTTTGCTATAAATAAGAAAATCAAAGCAACAAAGAATGGAGTCGTTGCTCCCAGCCAAAAGCCAACACTTCCAAAGAAGGAATAATTATTTGTTACGATTTCAGATTTCCGCAAAAAAACAGAGGTGTTTAATTCTTGTAAATCATCTTCTTCTTGAAGGTCTGCTACAAAACTTTTATCTTCCTTTACTTTAATTTCAGAAGAATTTGTTGCCACAGTGATATATTTTTCTTTGTTTGGGTCAAAGAATGATATACTTGTCGGAGATAATTTTGTTACTCCTGATTTATTCACTTGAATGTTGTATTTATACGTTATATTTCCTTCTGTTCCGTGAGAATTATAAACGTATTGTTCTTCAATTTCAGGATCTCCGTAAACAATGAATCCTTTTGGAAGAATAAGGGTTGGTTCTATAGTGTTTTGCAAGTTCCCACTACCAATTACGCGAATAATCATCTTAAATACATCTCCCTGATCTAACTTTGTTTTTTCAATCTCGCGTTCGATAGAAAAATGACCAACCGCCCCAACAAAGTCTTTCGGAGGATTTGCAGGCAATGGTTTTATATCAATAATTGCATGATTGGATTTGAATTGATACCCTTTGTAATTCTGATTTAATTTCATTGTGTAAGGAGAAATTTTAAATTGGCCTGTTCCAGAAGGAAAAACTACATTCTTATCATATTCAAAGGTGTAAAATGCTTGATTTTTGTAATTTTCTCTATCAACAATGATTCTTTTTGCGTTGCCCAACTCTTTTTTGTCAACTGTTCCAGGTAACTCATAACTTCTATACCCCTCCAGATGTGTTGGTTCAAAATTGGAGAATATTTTTGCTGTAACAACAATTGGTTCTCCTTCGTAAATTTTGGTTTTATTCGTTTGAATGATCCCAAAGGCAGGATCTTTTAGTTGTTGAGCTGTGACGCCTGAAGTTGACATTTTCATTTTCTCTCCAATGTTAACAACAACTGTATTTGATTTATAGGTTTTGTTTCCTTTCTTAACCCATGCAGGACCTATTGTATATTTTCCTTTGTTGCCAAATGCGCCTGTTTGAGAAATGTAAAAAAAGGTAATGACTTTACCAGAATTATAATCCATCTCTTGTTCCATGCCACTCATTACATCATAACCTTGAACAAAAGAACTGGGTAAGTTGTCAATATCGACATCTCCTTGAACGTTTGATTTGATGGTAATTGTGACAATTTCTCCAACATCGGCAGATACTGGATTTATAGACAGAATAACTTCTGGATCTTGCCCTAGAGCAATTCCAACGAAGAATAAAGTCAATATGTTTATCAATAACAGTTTCATTACCAGTCTTTTCCTGATTTTGGAGTCGCACTTCCACCTTTTGTTCCACTTGCTTTACGTTTCGTTTCCGCTTCTTGTTTCATTAATTTGTCTAACATTCTGTCAACGGTTTTGTTTGGCAGTTGACTTTTATTCTCTTGACCACCGTCTCCATCACCAGATTTCGGTTTTCCATCTTGATCTTGCTGATTGTCTCCTTCTTTTTTGTCTCCTTGATTATCGTTATTGTTTTTGGGGTCTTGCTTATCCTTTTTATCCTGATTGTCTTTGTTGTCCTTTTGTTGTTGCTGCTGTTTTTGCTTCAATTGGCGAATTGCTTCTGAGAGGTTGTAACGCGTTTGGTCATCATTCGGATTATTTCTTAACGCTTCTTTGTAGGATTCAACGGCTCCGCTATAATCCTTGCTTTTCATTCTTGCGTTTCCAATATTGTGATAATTATTTGCCTTTTCAATTTTATCTTTTTTTGCCGCTCCAGATTGCTTGTAAATTTCCTCCGCTTTTTTAAAATCACGTGCCTTATATGCAGACTGCGCCATTTCATCCGAAAGATCTATGTTTTCAGGAGCATTTTTTTGTGCAGATTGATAATATTTGAGCGCATCGGTGTATTCTTCATTCTCATAAGCCGTTCTTGCAGCTTGTAATGAATCACGCCATTGTTGACCATACGAAAATGTAAGGGAGAAAAGGGTCGCTATGAGGAGAAGTACTTTCATTATTTTATTTTGCAATATGTTTCACTGAAGTAATAACCATAGTTTTCATCATAATATTTTTGGCAAATGCTTTCGGTGTTATTTTTAGTGTCATTGACAATAAAAGACTCAGCTTCACCACCTGGATTGTAACAGGCACAAGTTCTATTTTTCTTACAGCTAGAACTTACTAATGCGATTACACCCAATAAAAAAAATATCTTTTTCATAACTCAAACACCAATCTACTTACCACTTCTAACCATCTTATCCATAAAACCAATATACTGTTTTGACCATAAGATATAGGCTAACCAGAAGATAATTGAAATCAATAAGGGTATTTGATAACGTTCTTCTTTAATATCAAACTCTAAATTATCTATTTTCGTTCGTTTCATTCTAGTAATTTGTGTTAATAAACCTGAAAGATTTGGAAATTCACTAGAACTGATGTTTGCTTTGCCTCCTCCTTTGCTTGCAATTGATTGAATAAACTTTGGATTTAACTTAGAAACAATGGTTTTTCCAACTGCATTTGTCTTGTATCCAAGTTCAGGTCGATGAGGATTTTTAGGAATTAACCCTCCTTTTTTTGTTCCAATTCCGAGGACGCTCAATTGCACTTTTTTTTCTTTAATCTCCTTGAGAATTTTATCCGGATTTGCCTCATGGTTCTCGCCATCTGTTACCAGAATAATTCCTTTTGTAGTTTTCTCCTTGGAGAACATATCAACCGATACTTCAAGCGCCTCTGCTATGTTTGTTCCTTGACTTGAAATCATGTTGGACTCAATGTCTTGAATGAACAGTTTTGCAGCCGCATAGTCTCTTGTCAATGGCAACTGTACAAACGCATTGTTGGCAAAAAGAGCAATTCCTATTTTCTCTCCATGCAGGTTATTTATCAATTGAACGAGCGCCCGTTTTGAAATATCTAACCGTGATAGCTCTTTTGATATATCTTTGGTATTCATTGAGTTAGAAACATCCAAGGCAACAACCAATTCGAGTGATTCAGAAGTTCCAGACACTTTTTTCTTGCCATAAATAGGTTGTGCTAAGGCAATGATTAAGAATACAAAAGCATTGCGAAAGAAAAAGTATTTTAGAAAGCTACTCATGGTAGAAACAGGCCGTAATAATGATTGAATAACCCGAGAATTTGATTTCGATGCAACTTGATTGTACCTCCAAATTGTGAATAAATAAACACCAATAATAACTGGAATCAAGAAGGTTAAATTGAATATTTCTGGGGATTTATACATTACACTATCCGACGATTTTCCAGCACCTCCAATGGAACCAATTGCAAAAACATAAATTGCCCAAAATATAATCTCGAAGAGAATAACTGCTCCAATAATCCAGTTGAGTCGATATGTATAGTTCTTACTACTCACTGTGTCTAAAAACTAAATGATTGATTCCCCAAACAATAATGGATAGCACAAATGCCCAATTTAGAAATGCTTGAGGATTACTAGGCGGTTCAGATTTGTAATGTTGATCCTCCATTTTACGTTTTTCCAACTGTTCAATTTCTTTATAGATGGCTTGTAAACTTTTGTTATCTGTTGCTCTAAAATACTGTCCATTAGTTATTTCTGCGATTTTCATTAAAGTTACTTCGTCAATTTCAACAGTCATGTTTTGATACTGCACCCCGAATGGTGTAATTACAGGAGAAGGGGCCGTTCCATTTCTCCCAACACCAATGGTATAAACGCGAATGTTTTTTGCCTTGGCTAATTCTGCAGCTTCTAAGGGTGTAATTTCTCCGGAATTGTTACTTCCATCTGTTAAGAGAATAATCACTTTTGAAGCGATGCTGTCATTTCTAAGTCGAGTAACGGCCGTTCCTAAACCAGTCCCGATAGCTGTTCCTCCTTCAATTCTATCGCCACTAATTTTGTCAATTTGTTCTTTGAGAATGGTATAATCTAATGTTGCAGGACACGCAGTATAAGCTTCTCCAGCATAGACAACCAAGCCTATTCTGTCACCGGTTCTTCCATCAACAAATTCTTTTGCCACTTTCTTCGATGCTTCGAGACGATTCGGTTGAAAATCTTGCGCCATCATGGAAAGTGAGACATCCATTGCGAGAATGATATCTATCCCATCTTTAAAGTCTGTATTGAAATCATCGTGTTGACTCCAATGATAAGGTTTTGCCATCGCAATGATTAAAAGAACGGCAATGATTCCGTAGGTAAAAAGTAACGCCTGTCTTAATAAATGAATACTGCGAGAAGCAATACTCTGTTGATCTTCCGTTGATCGCGAATATTTAACATCCCCTTTTCTGCTGTTCTCTAGTGCATACAAAATGAATAATGTAACTGGCACAAGAGTGAGCAACCACAGCCAGTTTGGTGCGAAATAGTCGTATTCCCAAAAACGTATGTTCCAATTACTCAACATTGTCAAATTCTAATGGACTGGTTTCGGCAACTATTTGCTTGGCAAGAGTAGAAACTCTCAAAATGGCGATTAAATCAGGTTTTGACTTGGCAAATTTCACCATGTCAGATTCTGAAAGAATACGTGCAACGGTATCAACGGTTTCTGGATTTAATCCTTTCTGTGTTAATAAAAGTTTAGTTTCGTAGGTCGTTTTTTCTAACAATGAAACATCGTATCTACTTGTTAAATAAGAACGAATAATGTAAGATAGTTCAACGAAATGTTCTTTCAATTGATCTTTCTCCCACAGTTTTGATTCTTCTAATGATTCAATGGCAATTATGGTTCTTTCTTTTAAAGAAATAGGTTTTTCTTCCTCCTGGTAATCGTCGGCGGTATTTTTTCTTCGATAAGAAATAAACGCAATTATTGCAAAAAGAATGATGAGCAACCACCACCAGTTATTAGACAGAAAACCGGTGATAGAAAAAGGTTTGTTAGGTATTTCTGTAAAATTTTCTTTGATGTCATAGATGTCCATTCCGTCGATTGGGTCAACGAGGTAACAAGCCAAAGCAATGTCTTCAAAATGATAGGTTGAATCGTTTATAATCACGCTTGCCCCAGGTATCACAAACAGTCCGCTGTCCCATGCCGTAATAACATATTGTCCTTCCCAATATTTTTGAGAATGATCGAAAATAAATGTGTCCACAAAAGGATGAGTTATTTCAAATTCAATTCCTTCGGTGGACAAGTCGCCTGTCTTTGTAATGCTTCTTGCTTCAATGACATCGGTCTTTTCTTTGAAGAATAATGTATCTTCTTTTGCTGTCAAAATAGAATAAGTGAGCACAATAGGTTGTCCAATAACTAATTGTGATTCAGACACTTTCTGCTTTAGTTCTTGACTAGCAACATTGAATGCTAGAAAAAAGAGAAGTAGATATGTGAACCGTTGCATCATCTATTCTGAAATAATTTAACCAATGGTTTTATAAAATCTTCATCCGTTGCAATACTTGCAGAATCAATTCCAGATTTTTTAAATTCTTTCTCTAGTTTGGCATCAAAGTTCTTAAAATTATTGGCGTGAATGGCTTTTGCTTTTTGGCTGTTGGTATTCACCCAAGAAGTTGCGCCTGTTTCAGCATTGAATAATTGCACAACCCCCATGGATGGTAACTCTCGCTCTGCCTCATCCAACAATCGCAAAGCAACCATGTCGTGTTTTCTTCGAGAAACTTTAAGACCTTCCATGAAATTATTTTCATCCATAAAATCACTGATTACAAAGGCAATGCTTCTTTTTTTTTGCGTATTTCTGAAGAATTTCAATGCCTCATTGAGATTTGTCCCTTTGTTTTCGGGTTTAATTTCAATTAATTCTCGAAGAATAATCAAAGAATGTTTCTTACCTTTTCCAGGAGCGATGTATTTTTCTACTTTGTCTGAAACAAAAATAGCACCCACTTTATCGTTATTACTAATTGCAGAAAACGAAAGAACAGCAGCTAATTCCAAGGCTAAATCTTTCTTGGTTTTATTCTCCCAGCCGAAATTTTCCGAACCAGAAACATCAATAATCAACATGACTGTCAATTCTCTTTCTTCGTCAAAAACTTTCACATAAGGTTCGTTGAACCTTGCTGTCACATTCCAATCGATGGTTCTTACCTCATCGCCAAAATGATAATCTCGAACTTCAGAAAACGTCATTCCTCGACCTTTAAAGGCAGAGTGATACTCACCAGAAAAAATATGTTTGGTGAGGCCTTTGGTTTTTATTTCCAAGAGGCGAATTTTCTTAAGAAGTTCTTTCGTATCCATTTATGGTACTTCTACTTTTGCGACAATTTTTGAAACGATATCTGAAGCAGTTAAATTCTCTGCTTCTGCTTCGTATGTTAATCCCATTCTGTGACGCATCACATCAGGGGCAATTTCTCTAATGTCTTCTGGAATTACGAATCCACGACCTTGTAAAAAAGCATACGCTTTGGCTGCTAAGGCAAGATTAATACTTGCTCTTGGGGAACAACCTACACTAATCATAGGCTCTAAGAATCCAAGTCCATACTTTTCTGGTTCACGCGTTGCATAAACGATATCGACAATGTATTGCTCAATTTTCTCGTCTAAATAAACTTGTCTAACTAAAGAGCGACATCTTTCAATATCTTCTATTGACACGACATTTGATGCTTTAGCCATTCCTGACTTCTGCACATTTGCGCGAATAATTTGACGTTCTTCTTCTTTTGTTGGATAATCCAAGAATACTTTCAGCATAAATCGATCGACTTGCGCTTCAGGTAACGGGTAAGTTCCTTCTTGTTCGATCGGATTTTGCGTAGCAAGCACCAAGAATGGATGCGGCAATTTAAACGTTTCATCACCAATCGTAACTTGCCGTTCTTGCATGGCTTCTAACAATGCTGATTGCACTTTTGCAGGAGCACGATTGATTTCATCAGCCAACACAAAGTTAGAGAAAATAGGTCCTTTCTTCACAGAGAAACTTTCAGATTTTTGGCTGTAAATCAATGTTCCCGTAACATCTGCTGGTAACAAATCTGGTGTAAACTGAATTCTACTAAAGTCAACATTGATAGCATCGGATAAGGTTTTAATTGCTAGTGTTTTTGCTAATCCAGGAACTCCTTCCAAGAGAACGTGTCCATCAGCAAGTAACGCAATTAGCAACCTATCAATCATGTATGTTTGACCAACGATTACTTTTCCAACTTCATTTCTTAGCAAGTTGATGATTGGCATTTCTTGTTTAATCTGTTCGCTAACAATCCTTAGCGCTTCAGCGGGGTTTAAATTTTCTTCCATAATTGTGCAATTCTATCGAACATACAAAAATGGAAAGATATGTCCTGTATGACTTGATTTTGCTGTTAATTAATGTTAACATTGTTAGACTTAAACCGCAAGCTATGAAAATTCGTAAATGTAATGAATGTGGAATGACATTATCAGGAAGAAAGGATCAACGATTCTGTTCTGATTATTGTAGAAATACGTATAATAACAAACTCAACGAAGATGCGAATAAGTACGTCCGAAGAATCAACAATATCCTTCGAAAAAACAGAAGAATTTTAACGAGCTTAAATCCTGAAGGAAAGAAAACTTTGGATGGAATAATACTTGCAGAAGAAGGATTTAACTTCCATTATTATACGAATGTTTACACCACGAAGACCGGTTCGAAATATTTCTTTTGTTACGAACAAGGATATTTAAAACTGGATGATGATCGTTATATGTTGGTCGTGAAACAGGACTATGTGAAGTAAAAGGAGGGGATTAATAATGTAGAATGAAAAATTAAGAATGGAAGCTGTGAGTTATTGGCAGTTGCAATTGATGATAGAATCACTTTTTAAAAAACTTTCATCAGAACATAGGTAAATAGCTTGGTTTTATGAATGTTATTTAATCTCTATTTTTTTGCCTAAAAATTTTGGAGAAATACCAAAAGACATGTCTAGAACAACTTTTCCCCGAGCAAAAAATTCACGGATTTTAGTTTTAAAACCGTAGCGTTTAGAAACACTTTTTGCGTTGAATCCTACTGCATCTATTCCATTTTTTTCTGCAATGTAAATAGCGCGCTCGTTGTGAAACTGTTGTGAAATTATGCATAACTTGATTTGTCCAAAAATTTCCTTTGCTCTTACCACAGAATCTAAGGTTCGAAAACCTGCATAGTCAAGAAAAATTTTATCATCAGGAATACCACGAGCAATTAAGTCTTCCTTCATTGTGGTCGGTTCATCGTAATGTCTGGTCGAATTATCACCACTGATTAACACAAACTTAATTTTTCCAGCGTTGTACAATTCAACCGTTGCATCAATTCTATTTTGGTAATATTGATTAATATTCCCGCTTTTTACATACTTTGAGGTGCCTAATAATAAGCCTGTTTTACAACTTGGGATTTCAGTTATAGAGTTATAGGTAAATTCTGACCGTTGCTCTACGATAGTATTAGAAATAAAACCAAAAACAAGCCCAAGAATCAAAATCAGTAATGAACTTCTTACAAGTTTCTTAAAGGATATTTTAGTTTTCAGTTGTTGGATTATTTTCCTCAGCATTGAACCTTTATTTTTTGCTCATTGCTTCAAACTTCGCTTTACATTCTGCAAGAATGGCTAACTTTTTTCTTGTTTCTGTTGCGTACTGTGCTTGGTCTTTTTCTACTTGTTGTTCTAGCTCAGTATTTAACGTTTTTGTTTTGCTATTGATGTTTTCAATTAGATAATCTGTATTCTGCGGTAAAAACATACTCATGTACATTCCTCCTCCATCAGATAGTTTTTGATAGATTTCAGTTGATTTCAAAATAATTTCCGGTTCTTGTCTTGTCAGAAAAACAGTCAAAGAATTTAATAAGCCTAATTTATCAAAACCTTGAATTACTTTCCCGTTGAAAGCCTTTTCGTAAAACGCATATTTGCTTGCGTCTCCTTGAGAAGAATACAGTTGACCTATTCCACCAAGCATAGATGACGAGTTTTCATTCTCTAACGACTCTGCAACCTTCATTGCTTCGACAGGGTTTAGAGAACCGTATGATTTTAAGGCAGAACTAACAACAGCGTAAGATTGATCTTTTTCGATTCTGTCCTTATAAAGAGCTTCTAATTCTTGGTCTGTCATGAATTTTTTAACCGTAGTTAAGGCGGCTGCTCTAACGGCAGATTTAGGGTCATTTGTAACCATCTCTTTGATTTTCGCTTGTCCTTCTGTGCGGCGCTCATCTTTCAATCGAGAATATTTAGAAATTGCAATGCGACGAATGTCCCAGAAAGAATCAGAAAGAGCATCCAAAACTAATTTTTGCCCCGCATTCGTTTTCTCTTTGGAACCTTTTTCTAAACCAACCTTTCTTGCTTCGTATTTCTCACCGTGATAGAATTGGTAGATGTATTGCTCAGTCGTTTTATCTTCTTGCTTTTTTCCTAGTAACATTTGCTGCTCGTCGTATAAAATCCCTTTCAATTTTCCAGTATAGGAGAATGTAAATTCTTCTTCCACTTCATCAATTACAACTTTATGCACGTGTTTTCCTGCATCATCAAAAGTAACCATGTTTAGCGGAAGTTTAAAAATAGGATATTGCTCTAAATCTTGTTTTTGCGTTACCTTAATGGTAATTGAATTTGCACTTTGATCATCCGTTTGCTCAAATTTTAAGGTAGGATGTCCTGACCCCAAATACCACTGATTGAAAAACCAGTTTAAATCTTCTCCCGAAACCTCTTCAAAAGCCAATCGAAGTTGGTGAAATTCAGCCGCTTTAAACTTATTCTCTTCTAAATAAAGGTTAAGTGCGGTGAAGAATGCATCATCTCCTAAATAGTTGCGAAGCATGTGTAAAATACGACCTCCTTTATTGTAAGAATGTCCATCAAACATTTGATCTCTTACGTCGTAATCAAACCAAACGAGGTTGTGAAAACCTTGCATTTGCGCTGATTGATAATAGCCATTTCGCTCACTGATTGCGTTGTAATCTGCTTCATCGACACCATATCTGTGCTCATCCCATAAATATTGAGAATAATTAGCAAAGGATTCGTTCAAGGTTAAGTTTGACCAAGATTCACAAGTAACTAAATCGCCAAACCAATGGTGAAATAATTCATGCGCAATGGTTGATTGATCGTCACTATCTAACAATTCTCTTTTGTTCTTATACACATAATCGCCAAAAATTACCGCTCCGGTATTTTCCATAGCCCCAGAAACGTAATCTCTTACGACTATTTGATGGTATTTATCCCAAGGGTATTCTACCCCCAACCTTTCTGAGAAGAATTTGATCATTTCAGGAGTTTCTCCGAAAATATCTTTTGCAGAACCTTCCCATTCTGGCTCAACGTAATAGTTAACCTCCATTTTAGAACCGTCTTTTCTCGTGTAAGAATCTTTGACAATTTTAAATTCTCCAACCCCCATCATGAACAAATAAGGAGCGTGTGATAATTTTTGTTTCCAATGATCGACACGTTTTCCATCAGCGATTAATTTGCTCGACATTAACTTACCGTTAGAAAGCGTTGCGTATTTTTTATCGACTGTTATGTAAATTTCTTGCGATGTTTTTGCGTTTGGAGAATCAATGGTTGGAAACCACACAGAACTCGCTTCTGTTTCTCCTTGCGTCCAAATTTGAGGCATTTTGTTACCCTCTTCTCCTTTTGGATTGATAAAATACAATCCTTTATCCGATGTAATTGCGGATCCCGTTCCTTCTGCTATTTCCTCAGGACGAGCAATGTAATCAATCACAACTGTGTATTTATCTGCTCGTGTGTATTCTTTTCCTAAGTCAATCGTTAAGAATGCATTGTCGTAAGTATATTTTAACGTTTTGCTGTTCAGTTTCACACTATTGATTATCATTCCTTTTGCATCGAGAATCAATTCATTAGATGTGTAAAAATGGGGTTTTGCTGTAATAGTTGCAACGCCATTCATTCTAGAATTTTCCCAATCAAAGTTAACCTCTAGTTTGGTGTGAATTAAATCGGTAAGAACAGTTTCTGTTTCGTTGTATTTTGCTCGTTGAGCCGGGGCAATAATTGTAGCCGTTGCTTCTGGAATTTCTTCCACTTCTTCAATGACAACCTCAGTAGTTTCATTTATTAATTCTTGGGTAGAATTTTTCTTTGTTCCACAGGCAAACAAGCCAATTAATACGACACTAAAAATGATTTTTTTCATAACTTACTATTCTAATTGTACACAAAACTGTCGAAAATAATTGAATTCTTCGGTTAAAAATGCAGCATCGGAGTGCTATTCTGTTATTTTTGTACTAAATACGTGATAAATGGCAAATCGAGTTTGGAATTTTGATGGAGAAAAAGTGATTGGCAACGATGGTGCAGTTGTAAAATGGGAAGATGAAACATTCTTCACCTTGTCATACAATGGTCAAACATTTTCGGGAGAAGTTTTAGAAGAAAATACTGAAAGCAACTTTTTGAAGCTGAAGGTTAATCATCGTGTTTTTGAAATTCGCAAGAAAGGAGAATTGGACGATTTAATTGCTGAATTAGGACTAGACATTCCGAAAATCCGCAAGTTAAAAGAGTTAGAAGCACCAATACCAGGTAGAATTGTCAACATTGCAGTAACGATTGGTCAAGAACTAAACGTTGGGGATGACATTCTTTCTTTGGAAGCGATGAAAATGGAGAATGTATTAAAAGCAGAAGGTGTAGGAGTTGTGAAGACAATCAACATCAAAAGCAATGATGTGGTAGAGAAAGGAGAGGTTTTAATAGAGTTTGAGTAGAGTTATTTCTTAACAGGGCTCAACATTAAATTTCTTTTTGCAAAAGCCTTGCTAATTACTTTCGGGTATTTTGCACCAAACTCAACGATGCACCATTCTTGAAATTTTTGAATTTCTTCGGCATCCGTAATCCACTTCAATGCTTTACCTAATTCTTTTTGAAACAATTGCTTGTCAAAACTAACGGCTCTAAGTATTTTCTGAGTGAATTCTATCATAATATTTTGGTTTGATTGCTATGAATTTAACGAAAATATTGCAACTTTCTTGCACTAAGAAATGTTAAAAAAAGAAAAAGCCCGACATCATTGCGATTCGGGCTAGTAAAAGTTTTCAACAAATCATTTTACTCGATATGCTGTTCAATTGCGTGATAAATTTCTTCTGTAACAACATCACGTACATAAATTAAAACATGCGTATTGGTTGATTCCAGTTCCATTGGTAGTTCATAAGAGTAATTAAAGTAATACTTCCCGTTGGCATCTTTATGCTCCACATCTAGTGTTTGTCCAAAAGCTCTGCCATCAACACAACCTCTAAGTATATCACGATGAACATAGGCAGTATCAATCGCATCAAAAGGGGAAGGTACAGGAAAAGTACCGCCTTGAAATTTTTGTGGTTTAACAATAGTGTCTTCAATTAATTGAACCACAATTGTCATTTCATTTGTTAAAGCTGCATCTAATTGGTCTAATTCTACGTGTAAAAAATAACCTCGTGTTGATGGGAAGTAATTAGAGTTAGCTTGAATGTTAACTTTTAAATCATTTGTCGCGATTAAGTTGTCGGCAATTGCTGTCCATTGACTATGGTGTGCAGTTGGCTGTGTTCCGCCATTAAGGCTTCTACTTACTGTTCCTCTAGGGTTTCCGGAGAATGAAGACCCAGGCCATTCCATACCAAAATGCTTTCCAATTGAAAGGCCTACTTCACATGTAAAGTCTGTTGTGAACCAACCGGTAGCGGCCGCTTCTTGAAAGCTACCTAATCCAAGTTCTGATGTATGAATAGTAGCTATAAAAGCTCTTCCAGGATTGGCAGCTTTAATATCTTCTGCAATAACTGCCGCAAACGGACAATACGTGCATGTATGTCCTGTAAAGTCTTCGACTACAATATTTCTATTTGTATTTGTGTTGGTCGTAAATGGCAACCAATTACCATTGTTTACATAATCGGTACTGTCACCACTTGGGTATAAGTTCCAATTAAGTCCTGTGCTAGGCAAACCCACCGGGTAAGCGTTATTCACTTTATCACAAGAGAAAAGGAGACCTAAGCTGATTGCTAAAATTCCAATAATATATTTCATAATTTTAAAAACTTTGAGTGAATGACAATGTTAAACCATTAGATGCTGGCACAAATCTGCAAACACCTCCAACACAAAACAAGCCTGCTCTTTGCCGTCCATAACCTACGGTTATTCTTGTGGCATCTTTAATGTAGCCAATAGAACCATAAATATAATGAATTCTGTCTGTAGAGTTAGCATTCCCATAGTTATACTGATCTAAAATGCTAAAAAACCAACCAGGTGAGATACTGTATTCAAGTACCACTGTCGCCCAATTTCCTTTATCATTAATGTGACCGAGTTCATCTTTTGCAATAAACAAGCCTTGCAGTTCGGCTCTGATAGAATGTTTCTTGTTGATTTTATAACCTGCTTCAACTACTCCAATATTTGTTTTAATTAAACCATGAGCGTCTCCTGTTACCTTAGCCACATCATTATTTAACATAATGTTGAAATAGCTCAATTTCAAGTTAAATTTCTTAGAGAACTTCTTGTATATACTAGCGTTAAAATCTTGCCAGTACAAACTATCTGACATATCAAAAAGCCCAGATTTGTATGTGACTCTTGAAGAATCATTGACATCAATTCCGTCAGTGTGTTGATTAGGTCTATAAGCCGTTGAATAATTAACGTTGATAGACGTTCCGTACTTTCCTCCTAATTTTGTTTTTCTTTTAATGGTGTATAAAACTTCTGCTTGAAAAGCAATCTCTCCAACAGGTTGGGTTGCGTATGGATACAAAGTAGAAGCTAAGTTATAGGTGTGTGTTTTATTCATTGCAGGTAAATAATTGATGAATAAATCCTGCAAATCTTTGTTTCTATCTGACCGAAAACTCATGTTGTCAACTGACTTTGCAGAAAGAATAATTCCCAATCCTTTTTGAGAATACCCAAAGTTAATCAATGCCGCATGGCCATAATTATAGATAAAACTATTATCAACGGAAGGGTCTTGTTCTTTAATGATATATTCTCCTCCTAGTGTAAATCGTTTGTATCTTAAGTCCAGCCGTGCACCATAAGACCCAACGTTCTCAGGAAGAATTAAATCTTCTCGATCATCCTTTTGATACTTACTTACGAACGATGCACCAAGTGTAACATCTAGCTTTTTGTTGTTTAATGCTTTAATTGCAGAGTTGAAATTTATTTCTCCATCAACCCCACGAACAATTCCGTCTGAGTGAATGATTTTTCCTTCTTGAAAAGACAATCGTTGGTAACCATAAACCCCTTTGATTGTCACCCCTTTGTTTGGACGTAAAATTAATTTTGCTCCATCCATTAGATTGTCATAACCTAAAGATCGGTCTTCGTAAGCTCTGAATATCATACCAGACCCAAATTGCTCATAAAAAGAACCAAGTGTAACATCAACCCATGAGTTTTGATAGCCAACATAGCGCATTCCGATTCCCGTCCCATCAAATCTGTTTGGGTAGCCTTGAATTCTAGGTAAATAAGACTCGACCCGCATTCCCGCTTTGAAGTTTTTATAATTTACATACACATTCATGTAGGTGTTAATCAATGCTTTCTGGTCTGGTTGCGTCGCACCAATTAGCGTGTCTTCATTTAAGTATTGGAAAATGGATTCAATGTTTCCAGTAATTGTTAAGTCTTCTTTCTGACCAAAACTTACTAAAGTAATGAATGAAAAAATGAGTAGAAGTGTTTTCATTTGAAATAGTTTGAGAATTGAAAATGAAGTCTAGTTAGTTAATTTTAAAAGTTCTTCGTACAATTCATCTTCATCACCCGGTGCGAAATTGTTGTGAGAATAAACGATATTTCCATCTTTATCGACTAAGAATGTATGAGGCACATTATTGACTCCCATCGCTCTTTTAAAATCTCCATTTGGATCCATTAAAACAACATAGTCCCAGGCTTTTCCATTTACATACATCGATACTGATTTCATTGTTTTTTGGTCATCTACTGAAACAGCAACTAAAGTTACTCCTGTTTCGTCTTGCCAATCAGGATATAATTCGTTAATCGTGTTTAATTCTCTTTTACAAGGAGAGCACCAAGTTGCCCAAAAGCTATAAATTACAGGGCCATCTAGCCCTAATTTGGATGTGTTTACATGGTTCCCATCCATGTCTTTTAATTCAACACTGGGAATTCTTTTACTCGTTTCATTGTGAGATTCCTGAGCATTAATGGAGAAGCATAGGATTAATCCTATATATAATACGGTGAGTTTTTTCATTTTAGTTCATTTTAGTTCCTAAGTTTGTATATACAAACACTTTGCCAAAGACAAAAATAAGGTAATTAGTGTCATATGTTACACTAACATCAATTAATTCTTGTAATCCTAAATCGATTTTACAGGTCGATTTAAGTATTTATTTGTTGTTAGGAGTTCAAGTTAAGTAGTTAAATTGATTAATTGTGTGGGTTGAAATGAGATTAAATTGATACATTTACTGAAAGAAAGCTAAAAGATATGAAAAAAACATTACTATCATTATTTGTACTACTTGGAGTTTGCAGTAGTTACTCTCAAGTAGAAATATATACAGTTGGTCAACCAACTGAAATTTCAGGAACAACAATCGACGTTTATACATCAAACAGCAATCTTCTGACAGAAGATTTACACTTTGTAAATAAAATGGGGTCAGATCAAAACTGGGCAATGACCAGAGTAATCATTAATGAGATTGCAACTTGGGAAGATTATTTTTGCTGGGGATCAGTTAGTATTCCAGGTAATGGACAGTGTTATTCTGCTGCTGCAATGAATACAAATCCATGGACAAGTCCAGATTCTTGGGGAGTTTTAGCGGGAGATACGGCATTGTTAAATGTTGATATAACTCCAAACATCGCAACTGAAGGAACGGTTACTTATAGGTATTATGTAGGTCCAGATGCAACTACATTTCTAGATTCAATTGATGTTAGGGTTCATGCTTCAACAGCAAGTATAGAAGAAAACTCATTGGCTGCTGTTTCTGTTGCTCCTAATCCAGCATCAGATTATTTAAGCGTAAAAACATTCAACTTGCAATCACCGAGTATTAAGATTCTAGATGTTTTAGGGAATATCGTTTTTTCTAAAACGAAAGAGCTATCAAGTAGCAACATTAACATTTCTAATTTTAAAAACGGAGTGTACTTTGTTGTAATCGAATCATCTAATTCATCTCCAATTACAAAGAGATTCATTGTAAAACATTAACGAGTCTATCGTTTACTCTTCAAAGCCGTTTCTTTTAGAAACGGCTTTTTTTATTCTATTTACTTTCTATTTACTATCTTTAGTCTCTTGATAAATTTAAATAGCATATATCATTTAGCAATTCAAGCATCTATTGATGCCTCGAACGTAATTAAGAAAATTTACTATTCTAATATTGAAGTAGAAATTAAAGAGGATGGTTCTCCTGTCACACAGGCAGATTTAATGTCTTCTAAAGTTATTTCCGACCACTTATTAAGTACTGGAATTCCAATAATGGGTGAAGAACGCGAAAAAAGTGATTTTGAAACACGTAAAAAATGGGAAAGTCATTGGTGCGTTGATCCATTGGATGGAACCAAAATGTTCATTCTGAAAAACGATGAGTTTGCAGTTAATATTGCTCATGTAAAAGGTGGAAGTGCGATTTTTGGATTGATTGCAGACCCAATTAAGCAACGAATTATTATTGGGGTCAAAAACAATGGTGTTTTTACGTTCGATTTTGAAGATGCAAATAGTCCTGAAAAATGGAATAAAATTTCTGCTCAAGAAAATAGAAACCAACCTGTTGTTGTTGCCTGTTCGAGGAGTTTTGGCTCTAAGATCAATGGTCAAAAGGTATTTGGCTATGATGAGACTCTCACTAAAGAATACGGAGAGTTTAACTACTTGAAAAAGGGGAGTGCATTAAAATTCTTTGAGTTAGCAGAAGGTAGAGCAGATGTTTACGTGCGACTTGGCCCAACAATGGAATGGGATATTGCTGCAGGACAAATTATCATTGAAGAATTAGGAGGAAGAATTGAAAGCATCGAAGATGGAAAGCGTTTAATCTATAATAAAGAGAGCTTGTTTAACCCATCATTTATTGTCAAAACAAAAGCAGTGTTAGGGGAATGAAATACCTGTTAATTATAGCACTCTATTTCATTTTGCAACCTGTTTTTGGTCAGCAAAACTATCTTTCTATTCATTCATTTTATAAAGATCAACTTTTTGCAAACAAACTAGACCAACCATATAACGGAGGTTCTTTTTTTCCTATCAGAGAATCAGAATACAATTTAATTCCCACAATTAATGATTCGAGTAAACAATACTATGACTTTACACACATCTTATTCCAAAAGCATTTAATTGAAATTAAGGGAGAAGACTTTTACTTAACAATTGATCCTGTTTTAGATTTTTCGGGAGGCAAAAACTTGGAGGACACCATTTCAAGACGACTGTTTCAAAACACAAGAGGTTTTCATGTAGAAGGCGATTTTTTTAAGAATTTCTCTTTCTCAACAACGCTTTATGAAAACCAAGCCAGGTTTAATTCGTATGAATCTGCTTATTATTCTTCGATGGGAGAGTTATATCCACGGCCTGACTCAACTTATTTAACACAAAACGCAGTTGTCCCAGGCTCAGGAAGAACAAAACCTTTTAAAGGAGATGGATTTGATTATTCTTCTGCAGAAGGGTATTTTGTTTATACGCCAATAAAATCACTTGCCATTTCGATTGGAAACAACATGCAGTTTGTTGGTGATGGTTATCGCTCTTTATTATTATCTGATAATTCTTTCAACGCTCCCTATTTCAGAACTGATTGGAAAATTAATTCTAAATTCAGCTTTACTTATTTGCGATCTAGGCATTTAAATTTAATGCGTCGCCCTGCTTTTGGTGCGGCAGAATCCTATTACGAATCGAAAGGTTATTCTGCGAATTATTTTACCTATTCGCCAACTCCAAAAATTAGTATTGGTCTTTTTGAAAGCGGAAATTGGAACCGAGGAGATTCTATAACCAGTAGAAATGTCAACGCACTATTTTATAATCCAATTCCGTTTATTGCTGGATTGGCTTTGAAGAATAAAAACGAGGTTGTTTCTTTGCTAGGACTAAACTTAAGCTATCAATTGACTGATAATCAACGGGTTTATGGCCAGCTTGCTATTAATGATTACAACAGCAAGAAAACAGCAGTCCAACTAGGTTACAGAGGTTATAATTACTTTGGAATTGGCGATTTTATGCTGCAAGCAGAATATAATTATGTTGGAAACGGAACCTATGAAACAAGTAACCGTAGGTTAAACAACATTCATTTTAACCTACCAGTAACACATGTAAAAGGCAATGGTTTTCAAGAATTCTTGTTGCGAAGTAATTTTGAATACAAACGTGCGTATATCGACCTGACATTTGTTTATTATTTAACGAGTAATTATTCTTCCACAGCATTGCTTCCTGTTTATGATGTGATGCCGAGAAGTTCAAACGACATTTTTTATGAGAATTTAGAAGTAGGATATCGATTTAACCGAAAAATGAACTTGATGCTTTTTGCAAATTGGACCTACAGAAGAGAAACGAATTCAGTGTTGTTAGGAACAAATAGCATTCAAGTAGGATTGAGAACGGGGCTAAGAAATTCATACAAAGATTTCTAATGAAAGGGTTAATTTACATATCACTTTTATTCGCAACCTTTTGTTTTGGACAAGGAGAAGTTGGTTATATTCTCGAAGATTTACTTTCAGATTCTGTTTCTATGAGAACGGTTAAAACACACAGTAGTTTGAAGCCATTTATTCGAACTTCTGGAGAATTTGATCCTACAAAGGCAACACTTTCTGTCACAGGATTGGTCGATTTGAATTACATTCAAAGAACGCATTCGTATTTCAAAACAGGACTTGGACTTTCATTAAATGGAGCGATTAAAGACAAACTCTATTTTCGACTTGCTGGAATTGAAGGAATTAGTCAAACGGATAACTTCTATTCTCCAAAAACATTTCTAGCCGATTCAATTGATGCAATTTCGCTGTACTCTGACATTCATGCACGGATTTCTTATACACCTAATCACATCTTCAATTTTCAAATTGGATTAGACAACAATTTTATTGGAGAAGGATCTCGATCTATGTTTTTGAGTGATTATGGTGCTTCTTATCCTTTTGGTGAAATCAGAATGCGATTTTGGAGGTTGGAGTACTCAATTCTGTATCAATTCTTAAGAGAAAGAAACAGCAACCAATGGGAAGGGAAGTTTGCTTCTAGTCATCACATCTCATTCAATGCTGCTAAATGGTTGAACATTGGAGTTTTTGAAAGCGTTATTTTTCAGCCAAAAGACACCTTGCTTAACCGTGGGTTTGATGCAGAATATTTGAACCCTTTTGTGATGTATCGTCCGCAAGAATATTCTTTGGGTTCATCAGATAACGTTCTAATTGGTTTTGAGCTAAATGCTTTTTGGAAAAAACACACCTTTTATTCTCAGTTTATTTTGGACGAGTTTGTTCTATCAGAAATAAGAGCAAAAAGTAAATGGTGGGCAAATAAATATGGAGGTCAATTTGGAATAAAAGGGAGGGTGTCTAAAGGAAGCCACGAATTCTTTTACCGATTGGAATATAATTTTGCTAGACCGTTTACTTATTCTCATGTTTCCCAAGATTTGAATTATGGGAATCAAGGCTTTGCACTTGCCCATCCTTATGGTTCCAATTTTATGGAAGTTTTAGGAGAAGTAAAGTGGGAGAATAAAAAGCTATTTGCGCAGTTTTTTGCTAACTACTACCTTCGTGGCGCAAGTAAAGATGGACTTAATTATGGAGAAGATATTTATGTTCCATATATCAATAAACCTTTTGAGTACGGTCATTTTATTGGTGATGGAGCAGGTTTTAATGGTTCAAAAGTAGTTGCAACTCTTGGTTATAAAATCATGAAGCATGGAAAACTAAACGCCTTTGCCGAGAATCATTTCCAAGTTTCTACCTTAAATTCTGATGTGAACTATACACTGGTTCTAGGAATTAGAAGTTCACTTTGGAATGACAGAAGGAATTATTAATCTTCTTTTTTATTTTCTATTTCAATTTCTAGCAACAATTTAAAGGAAAATTGTTCAGCATAGGCTCCAGCACCTCCGTTTCCTATCAGCGCATTCTCAACAGAAGATGATGGGAAATCAATTACGTGATAGTATTCTTGCTTTGGGGTAAATCCATATTCGACTCCAATGGTGTATTTTTTATTTAAATGAACTAATCCAAGTGAGAAATGATATAGATTCCATTTGCTGGATTCTATATTAACTCGGTCAAAATCATAATACGGTTTCTCGTTGAACAAAAAACCTGTTCTTGCTCCCAAATATAAATCCCATCTTTTGGCAATCTTCGTTTCAAGACCTATTCCAATGTTCGTTCTTGCTTCCGATTCTTCACCAAAAGCAAGAAAGTTTTGATTTCCAAAATAACGATACGTCGTGGTATCAGGAATAGATGTCGGATAAACACTAGGGGATTGCTCAGGATTGAAAATCAAATAATACTTCCCTCCAAAAAAAGTCTCATTGGTAAAATGCAACCAAGCTCTTTTTCCAAGTTTCCAGCTAACGCCAATTGCCAATGAACCATTTTCTTTATGAACAGCCTTAACACCATCAGCTCGGTCTATAAAAGTAACATCCGTTCCGATTAACTCATCAAGGTTAATGATCGAGTAGTCTCGATAGATGTTCGCCTTACCCAAAATATTAAAAGAGGGGAGTGTTGCAGTAATGCCAAATTTGAAATTATCTACACTTAAAGCAATGGATGTTTTAATAATTCCTTTAACGTTCCAATAATTAAACGTAATA
>DQTF01000244.1 GCA_015662935.1 Crocinitomicaceae bacterium
AGAGTAAGTGATTTCCCAAAAGAACATGTCCATTGGGGTGATTTTTTTGAACATCAGGGAGAATACGATTTAATCGTAGAGCAAACATTATTCTGCGCCATTGATCCAAAACTGAGAGCAGACTATGCGGAGAATGCAAGTCGTCTTCTAAAACCATCGGGAAAGTTAATTGGATTGTTTTTTGAATTTGAATTAGATGGAGGTCCTCCTTATGGTGGCAATCGAAAAGAATATTTGAATTATTTCACACCACATTTTTTTTCCGTTCAATTTGAAGATTGCTATAATTCGATTCAGCCTAGAGCAGGGAGAGAGTTATTTGGGGTGTTGAGAAAATAAATATCTAACTTCACCCAACCTTTTCAAAACCTTCTTCGTTAGGTTAGTTGAGAAGACAATCAGAATGAAATTTTGGTATTCCAAATTTTTATTCTATCTTGTCCTTTACATAACAAAAAAAACACGGAAGCCTATAGTTAAAAAATTACTTAAACAAGTTTGATCAGTAAATTAAACTACTAAACAAGTAAGTTATGACTATGAATAATATCGATGACCGTGAGTTAATCAGTAAGTATTTGTGTGGAGATGAGAAAGCTTTCGAAGCTTTGTTGATGCGTCATAAAGAAAGAATTTATCGTTTCATTTATATGAAAATTCGCGATAAAGCATTATCGCAAGACATTTTTCAAGACACTTTTATTAAAGTAGTGAATACTTTAAAAGCAGGTAACTATAATGAGGAAGGTAAGTTTTTGCCTTGGGCTATGAGAATAGCACACAATCTTGTGATTGATTACTTTAGAAAGCATAATAAAGTGAGGTTGATTTCAGAATCTTCATCACTTAGAGATGATTACAATGTTTTTCATACTTTAAAAATGGAAGATGAAAACGTTCAAGAAGAAATGACACGTGTTGAGTTAGAAGGTCAAATGGTCGAGTTAGTTGAGCATTTACCAGATACACAGCGTGACATTTTGAAGATGAGAATCTTCAAAGAGATGTCCTTTAAGGATATCGCAGAGTTAGAAGGTATCAGTATTAATACAGCATTAGGAAGAATGCGCTATGCATTAATCAATCTTCGGAAATTAATTGATAAGCACGAATTAGTTGTGCATTTTTAAATATTTTTTTTGGTAAAAACAAAAACCCATTAGCAATTTGCTAATGGGTTTTTTTAATGAATAAATTTCAATGATTATTTGGTAATTACAAGCTTCTTTGTTTCAATAATACCTGAACTATCAAGTAACTGATAAAAGAAAACTCCATTTAATTCTCTAGTATCGATTGAGATAACAGGACTAGAAAGTTTCGTGTTTTCATAAACTGTTTTCCCTTCTGCATTCACTAATTTTATTGACAATCCAGCGAAATCTTTGTTTTTCAAGTCAATTGTAATTTCTTCCTTTGCAGGAATAGGATAAATTAAACTAGAGGAAGCAGATGTTATATCTTCAATCCCCGCTGCAGCCTGAACAGTTACCGTACCTGTCATTCCTTGAGCAGCATGAGCGTCACATTGATAATTATAAGTTCCAGCAATGGTGAATTTTTTCTTGAAAACCCATGTTGCAGAAGCAAGCGAATTTCCAAAAGATTCTGGATTACTAGGGAAGGTTGCTGTGGTTGCATTTACGTTGTGAAATCCTGAAGAATTAGTCCAAATTACCGTGTCTCCAATGTTAATCGTCAAAGAATTCGGTGTAAATGAAGTTCCTGATGCATCAACGTTAAACGTTGCTTGTGCTTTTGTTGAAAAGCTTGCAGATGCTGCAATAATTACAGAAAAAGCAATTTTTTTTAAGGTAGTTGTTGTTGTCATATATGTTGTTTTTAGTTAATTTAAAATAAATGTACGACAATTTATTTTAAAAGGTCATATACCTTTCTTTCTTCTCTTCATATATATCTGTGAGAGAAACCAGTATTCCTGTTTCCTCAACATTGCCAAATTCAGAATTAATTGCTGTTCCAAATGTCTTCATGGATGGGGAAAGGTTCATGTATATGTTAACTAAAGGTGGTACAAATTCATTTCTTTCTTTCGCGAACGCGTTCAATATTTTAAACCCTTCTTTGAAATCTAAACCTTTGAGAATCGTATCAAATTCTTTCTCATCATAAGATTGTTGTAAAGGTTGATGTGGCTGAATTAAGTTCTCCTTATCTGGAAAGAAATGATGCATAAAATGAAGGAGGAAATCTCGTGCTTCAACATTGTAATTCGGATACATAGTGACCTTGCCAAAGAAAAACTCAATGGAAGGATTGTACTTTACAACAGCACCAAGCCCATCCCAAATGTTATCCAAAGCAAATAATCCTCTTCTTGGGTTAACAGATGGTTGGTAATTCGGTTGAACCCAAGACCTTCCTAATTCAATGGTTTTTGGTAAGTATTCTGTGATAAATATTTCTGAAAAGTCAAAATAATGAGCAGTAGAAAGTTGAATTTCGTCTTCCAGAATTGCATCCTTACATAAGATGTAACGATAACCTCCAATAATTTCTTTCTCTTCAGGTGACCAGACAATTAACTGCTGGTAGCAATTTTCAGAAGTGTCAAACTCATCTATATCAATCGACAAACCTGTTCCTCCTCCTGAAGCGCGGAAGGTAACTTCACGCAAGCGACCAATTTCTCGCATTACATTTGGAGAATCGTGATGATTGATTGTGTAAATTTCATTTCCACCTTTACGAGTTGTTCTTAGAAATCGATTGGAATTCAATTCTTTTAGTAATAATTCTCTGTCAATTGGGTTTATAATATTTTCCATTTTACAATTGTTTTCGAAGTGCATATGCTTTGTCCTTTATCCCTGAAGAAAGAATTCTATCATCTTCAGTGCTAAAAAGGTACTCTTTTTCGATAGGATCGCCTACTATAAAAGTGATATGCTTCCCTTTTTGCTTAAATAACTCATTAGAAAGATAAAGCATTTCAATGTTCATTTTGATTCCGAAAAATTTTCGAATGCGCGATAAACGGTAAAAGAATGGAGAAAGTTTCCCTTCAATGTATATTGGTATAATTGTCCTATCGTAATCTTTAGAATAAGTCACAAAAGTCTTTTTCCAAACTAAATCCTTAACTTCTCCTTTGGTCTCTCTGCTAACCAAGCCTGCAGGAAAAATACAAACAGCACTTTCTGATTGGAAAAGTTCCTTAATCTTAGTTCTGATAGAGTCACCTGTTTTTTTAAATTTATCCACTCCGACAAACATGTCCTCCATGCTTTCAATATTCATCAACAAATCATTGACAATGAATTTTAAATCTTTCCGGTGATTTTTTAGCGCATCAACTAGGACTATTGCGTCCATTCCTCCAAGAGGATGATTCATGGCTAAAACAATTTTCCCTTCTTTTGGAATTTTCTCAATGTTTTTAACCTCAAAAGTCATTTCCATAAACTCTACTCCAGCTGTACACCAGTCAATCCCTTTATTGTTCTTGTTTCTTGAGATAAAATCATTAACTTCGTCTTGATGTAGAATCTTCTTCAGGTAACGGACTAAGAAACTAGGCATCCATTTAAGCAATTTTTTATTCTTGCTCGCGATTAACTTTTCTATGTCAACTAACTTTGTTTCTTCCATAATTAACTCAAAAATACTTCTTTTATGAGTGAAGAAGAGATTCACTGTTGAATTTTATCCACAATTTTTTTCAACAACTTTTTGCTATGTCTTAAGTACTTTATTGTAATTTTGTTGTACAAACACTTCACGTATTAATATGATTGAATTATCAAATCGCTTAAACGCAATGGAAGAGTCTGCAACCATTGCAATGTCTCGAAAAAGTAGAGAATTGAAAGCCGCAGGTAAAGACATTATTTCATTAAGTCTTGGTGAGCCGGATTTTAACACTCCTGAATTTATTAAAGATGCAGCTAAAGATGCGATGGATAATAATTTCACAAAGTATACTCCTGTTCCTGGATATGAAGATTTGCGTGAAGCAATTTCTCTGAAATTTAAACGAGATAATGATTTAAATTATTCTCCCGATCAAATTGTTGCATCCACAGGAGCAAAACAATCGATTGCAAATGTTGTATTAAGTATTGTTAACAAAGGAGACGAGGTAATTATCCCTGCACCATTTTGGGTTTCTTATATTGAGATTGTAAAAGTGTCAGAAGGCACACCTGTGATTGTAAATGCAGGAATAGAAAATGATTTTAAAATTACTGCAGAACAGTTGGAAGAGGCAATTACGCCTAAAACAAAGATGATGATTTTCTCGACTCCTTGTAATCCAACGGGGTCCGTTTATAGTCAAGAAGAATTGAGAAGCTTGGCAGATGTAATTAAGAAATACCCGCAATTAGTGGTGATTTCGGATGAAATTTATGAGCATATTAATTTTACTTCTAAACACAGTAGTCTTGCTCAGTTTGAAGATGTGTATGAACAAGTAGTAACCATCAATGGTGTGTCCAAAGCTTGGGCTATGACAGGTTGGAGATTAGGATACATTGGTGCTAGTAAACAAATTGCAAATGCTTGTTCTAAAGTTCAAGGTCAGTTTACTTCCGCGCCTTCATCTATTTCACAGAAAGCGACAATCGCTGCATTGAAGGCTGATCCTGCTGGATTAAAAGATATGATAACGGCATTTGAAAGTCGAAGAAAATTGGTTCTTTCGGCTTTATCAGAAATTGAGGGTGTTATAACAAACGTCCCAGAAGGTGCGTTCTATGTTTTTCCTGATGTGTCTGCGTTCTTCGGTAAAGCATATAATGGAAAGGTAATTCATGGTTCAAATGAACTAGCAATGTATCTTCTGGATGAAGCAAATGTTGCTCTCGTTACAGGAGAAGCTTTTGGTGATCCAAAATGCATTCGAATTTCTTATGCTGCCTCTGAGGAAACCTTAACGGAAGCGATGCGTAGAGTAAAGGTAGCGCTAGAAAAGTTAAGTTAATGAACGTTGAAGCTATATTTGAAGAATTCACAAAAAAGAGAATAGTTGTTCTCGGAGATGTGATGATAGATGCTTACTTACGAGGAAAAGTTACTCGTGTAAGCCCAGAAGCACCTGTGCCAATAATCGAACTTTCTAAAAGTGAAGATAGGTTAGGCGGTGCTGCAAATGTAGCATTGAATCTTTTAGCATTAGGAGCAACGCCCATTCTTTGTGCAATTATTGGCGAAGATGATGGAGGAACAAAGTTCAATGAGTTGTTGAATAAAAGAGCATTGTCTTCTAAAGGAATTGTACAGTCTTCTCAAAGAAAAACAACAATAAAAACACGTGTGATTGGTAATAATCAACATTTGTTGAGGATTGATGATGAGGATGTAAAAGCAATAAATAGTAATCAAGAAAATGCAATCATTCAACGAGTAGAAGAGTTGATTAAGGATGGAATTGACGCCATCATTATGGAAGATTACAATAAAGGTTTATTAACACCAAGAGTAATTGCAGAGGTTATTTCTTTAGCAAATAAAAATGAGGTCATCGTTACGGTTGATCCTAAGAAAGAAAATTTCTTTGAGTTTAAAAATGTTACTTTATTCAAACCTAATTTAAAGGAACTTAAAGAAGGATTGAACTGTGATTTTGATTTCCCTGATGATAAGACTGCTTTCGAAAAGGCAATTGACCAATTGGAAAGTAAATTGAATAACAAAATTAGTTTTGTCACACTTTCAGAAGATGGTGTTTTTATCAAACAAGAGAATCAGAAAGACTACTTGCCTGCACATATTCGAAATATTTCAGATGTTAGTGGAGCAGGGGATACGGTAATTTCAGTAGCTACACTCTGTTTGACTGCAGGTCTTTCTCTAAAACATATTGCAGAAATTGCCAATTTATCTGGAGGGCTTGTGTGCGAGCACAGCGGTGTGGTTCCAATCGATAGAGAATTGTTAATCAGTGAGGTTAAAAAGATTGTTTGATATGACCATCAAAGAAATTCGTGAAAAGATTAACCTCTTAATTTATGACAAGAAGAAAAAAGTTCTTGCTGGGTTAACGATCATGAACATAATCGTATCATTGGTTGCGCTTTGTACATTAGTATATTATTACGGGTTTCAGTTGACTGATTTCTCCAAAGATTTATGTTTTAAAGTACTAGAATTCAGTTTTGCATTCTATATTTTACGATTTTTAATCAAAGTATTCTTCGATTTTCATCCGCCTACATTTATTCGGAACAACTGGTTCGAAGCATCTATAATTGGTTTTTTATTGATAGAAGGAATTTCGTACAACTTCTTCGATACAATGATTATTGAGCGATTTTTTATCTATCTCGGATTCAAAGAGTTTGGCGCATTTTCAATGGTATTCGTTCAGCTATTTATCTTCGTTTTAATTCTTAACAGCCTATTCAAGCAAAGGAATTTTAAGCCGTGGATGAAGATTCATCCTGGTTGGTTGTTTACGATTTCTATTGGTATGATGACATTGATTGGAGGACTACTTTTGATGCTTCCAGAAATGTCAAGAATTGAGGGAGGAATGGGATTCATTGATTCTCTATTCTTGTCTATGTCTTCTGTGAGTGTGACTGGTTTAAGTCCTGTCGATTTAGCAAGTGATTTAACGTTTAAAGGACAGGTCATTGTTTTGATAATGATTAAGTTAGGAGGGCTAAATACCATTGCTTTTGGAGCGTTAATGTTGATTGTTGCTAAGTTTGGAGTGGGAATTAAATACCATGAAGTGATCGAAGATTTTGTGAATAAAGATTCGATTCTAAATGCGAAATCAATGCTTGCCAAAATAGTTCTTTGGGCAACGACCATCGAGATTATAGGCATCATCATTCTGTTTATTGGTTTCGGAAACGAAGGAGTGTTTGCAGATACAGGCAATCGGTTTTTCCAGGCAGTATTCCACGGAGTATCGGGATTTAATAACGCAGGTCTATCTACTTTGAGTGGAGGAGTGATGCATCCGGATGTCATCAATAATACCTTTGTACATACAGTGATTATGATTCTCTTCTTCTTCGGAGGATTCGGAATGATCTACATGTTCGATTTATTTGAAATCAAACGACTAAGAGAAAGAATGCGTAAACCTTGGAAAACGATAGAATTTGGCACCAAAATTTCACTTTATTTCACTTCAGGGCTATTGATATTCGGGGCGTTGATTTTTATCATTTTTGAATGGAACA
>DQTF01000223.1 GCA_015662935.1 Crocinitomicaceae bacterium
CCTATTGGTTTCAAAGGAAAGAGACTGCTCTCACTTAATGCTTTACTGAATGGTTTTATCGCAACATCTGTGAGAACGTCAATTTGATTTTTACTTTCAGCGAGAGAATGATCTTGCGCTGCGAGTGATTTATGTTTTAGAATCGCCATTTAATATCTTAATGTTACGTATGCAAGACGAACTCATTTATCCGCTCTTACATAAATTTTCAACTAATTATAAAAAAAGTTTCTTTTTCCAATCTTTCCATTTGTAAACTTTAGAGAAAACAAACAGTAAAAGAGGTTGTAGAATAAACAACGTGAGGTATAGTTCCACACCAAAAGTTGGGGGAGAATTGTCAATAAATAAAGCATCCGTTTGGAAAGATTGCCAACTATTTGTCAGAATAATAGATGCAAAAATATTGTTGACTGCATGGTATCCCATACCTAATTCAAGGCCGTCATCCATGTGCGTGAGAATGCCGAAAAAGATTCCTGCACCTATATAAAAGACAAGAAGTATATCTCCAATTTTTGCAACTTCTGGATTTGCCCAATGTAGTAACCCGAATAGAACACCTGTTAAAATTATCGCTATCCATCCCTTCTTTAAAACTTTACCAAAAACCTGAAACAAATACCCTCTAAAAAAGACTTCTTCTGCAGTTGTTTGAATTGGCATTATGAGAATGGAAACAAAAAACAAAGGAATAAATTTAGTCGCATCAAACTGTAAAACAATATCTTGCTCGTTTAGAATTGAAATTATCAATGCTATTCCCATTAGGCTTCCCCATAAGAGAAAAGCAAAAACGAATCGCTTCCAATCAAATGTTTTTCTTGTGGTAAACAATGAGAGTACTGGTCGTTTGTGCAAGAATTTAATACAGAGAATTAATGCTAATAGCAAAAAAGAAAAAGGAAGAAGCAACAAAGCTAAAGCAATATTCAAGTCTGCTGAATTTGGAATATTAGCTAAGGAATACCCTAGAAAATTATTTGCTAACAATTCTGAAAATGATTGCCCAACAACAAGCGCTACAAATGCAATAGCAACGGTTAGAACATAGGTTCCGCCGTTGCTGTTTTTATCTTTATTGGCTTGTTCTAAGAATGTCATTTATTGAAACATGTCTTTCATTCTGTGGAAAAAACCTTTGTCATGATGATCTGGGCTAGGTTTAAAATTTTCACTTTCTCGCAATTTCTCTAGAATTACTTTCTCTTCTTTGGAAACTTTCTTAGGTGTCCAAACATTGATATGCACGAACAAATCACCTTTTCCGTACCCCTGTAAAACTGGTAAACCTTTTCCTTTCAATCGAAGAACTTTTCCGCTTTGTGTTCCTGGTTCTATTTTAATTTTTGCTTTACCGCTAACTGTTGGGATTTCAATTGATTCTCCCAAAACAGCATCTACAAAGTTTACATACGCATCGTAATGCAAATGTTCGCCGTCACGTCTTAAATTCTCATCGTTCTTTTCTTCAATCACAACGATCAAATCACCCGATATCCCGTTAAATGGTCCTGCATTTCCTTTTCCAGAAACACTCAGTTGCATTCCATCTTCAACACCTGCTGGAATATCGATTTCAATAACCTCTTCCTTACGAATTAATCCATGTGCATCTGCACCAGAAGGTTTTTTATCAATCATTTTACCGGCACCTTGACAAACATTACAAGCAGATTGCGTTTGCATTGCTCCCAGGAATGTTTGTGCAACGCGTGTAATACGACCCGTTCCATTACATGTTTGACAATCTTTGTATGTCACTCCGTCGGCATTGACTAACTTATTGACTTTAATTTTCTTATGAACACCTTCTGCGATTTCTTGCAAAGTCAATTTCATTTTCACACGAAGATTAGTTCCGCGAACAACTCTAGCACGGCCTCTACCACCACCAAAGCTTCCGCCACCACCTCCACCACCGAAGATATCTCCAAATTGAGAGAAGATGTCATCCATGTCCATTCCGCCGCCGAAACCACCAGCTCCGCCAGACATTCCTGCGTGACCAAATTGATCGTATCGTTGCTTTTTCTCAGCATTACTCAATATCTCGTACGCTTCTGCAGCCTCTTTAAATTTATCTTCTGCAGCAGTATCTCCTTCATTTTTATCAGGATGATATTTCAATGCTAATTTACGATAGGCTTTTTTAATTTCAGTTGCCGTAGCATTCTTTGAAAGACCTAAAACTTCGTAATAATCTCTTTTCTCACTCATACTCTTTTGTATGTATTTTTTTTATTGTCCAACAACAACTTTTGCAAAACGAATCACTTTATCATTCAAAGTGTAGCCTTTCTCTACTGCATCAATCACCTTCCCTTTTTGCTTCTTCTTTGGAGCTGGAACATTAGCAATTGCTTCGTGAATATCAGGATTAAAATCTTGTCCGATAGAATCCATAGGCGTCAACCCTCTTGATTTTAAAGTATTCAAAAATTTATTATAGATTAATTCAAAACCTTGCTTAATACTCGTAGCATCGTCCACATCTTTGTTGTTCAAAATCGCTCTTTCAAAATCATCAATCACAGGAATCATGTCTTTTAAAACAGATGCACTTGCGTTTCCAATGATATCAATTTTCTCTTTGTTCGTTCTCTTACGGTAGTTATCAAATTCTGCGTGAATTCTTAAGTATTTATTATTCAACTCAGCATATTTTTCCTCTGCAGTTGGCTCAGGTTTCACCTCTTCTTTTATTTCAGAATCAGTCGAAGAATCAGTATTCTCATTGTTCATTTCTTCTGTATTGTTTACCGTTTCTTCGTTTTGCTCTTTATCTTCTTTCATTTCGCTCAATTTTATTACTTCCGAGAAGTCAAAGATACTGCCAATAAAGGAAATAGGACATGTTGGCAGAGAATTTATGACAAGGGTGTAAAGTTGGCAGAATTGGAGTCAAATTGTACCTGAATATATTTCATTATCTAAAATAACCTATTGATTCTCATTAAGAAACAATAAAAAATACTTATTTTTGAATATCAATCACCTCTACTATGCTACAAAAAACTTTAATTGTTTTTGCTTTATTTCAACTTTCGTTGTCCTATTCAGCAACCTATTATGTTGACCCTGTTACAGGTAGCATGACCAACCCAGGCACATCCGTTTCCCCTTGGTCAACATTAGAGCAAGTTCTTAATACGCAATCTTTTAACTCTGGAGATATAATTATTTGTAGAGATGGAAATCATGGTTTTCCTAAAGTCAATGGAGTTAATACCAATTTCGTAACCATTCAAGCAGAGATTGGCCAAACCCCAATTTGTACTCGAATTTATTTTGGTTCAACTTCTGCTGCGAGCTATTGGAAGATTAGCGGCTTTACTTTTGAGTTAATTAACACGGCTCCATTTCCCTATCGTTTAGTCGATATTTTTGCCAATTGCGATCACATTACCATAGAAAATTGCACCATCCAATCCATTGCTAATCCATCATCTTGGACAAGAGATGATTGGCGAACAAAAACATGTTCAGGAATTTGGGCTAGAGGCAATAATCACATTCTGCAAAACAATACCATTCGTAATATTCAGATAGGAATAATCAATGATGCTGATTCTTCACTTTGTAATTACAACACTATCCAAAATTTCGCGATTGATGGAATAAGAGGTAATGCCAATAATAGTCAGTACACTGAAAACACCATTATGGATAATATTATTGTTTACACTTATGCTGAGAATCATTACGATGGATTTCAAGCATTCTCGAATGACACGATAAGAAATGTTGTTTTCAATAAGAATACAATTATTTGTGCAACAGATACAACTCGACAATTTAGAGGTTCAATGCAAGGCATGGGATGTTTTGATGGGTTTTATGAAAATTGGATCATTGAGAACAACTTGATTATTACAGATCATTGGCATGGTATCACACTTCTCGGAGCAATAAATTGTAAGATTATCAATAACACCGTAATTGATAATTATGACATTACTCCTGTTGACCCTTTAGACCCTCAGAGTAATCCAGTTTATGGACCTGCTTGGATTAAAATTACTGCTCACAAAAATGGTTCACCTTCTTCTGGGAACTTTATTTATAACAACATTTGCAATGCAATGCAGAATGATAATGGTATAGGAACAGTTAATAACAACCTAATCATTCCAACAAGTACTGATTACATCAATCATTTTGTGGATGCTCCCTCGTTGGATTTTCATTTAATTTCGACCTCTTCAGCAATCGATGCAGGAACAAATAGCTTTGCTCCAATTGTTGATGTTGAAGGAACATTAAGACCGCAAGGTTCATCAATTGATATCGGTTCGTATGAATTTCTCGTTACTAGTACTACCGAAACAATAGATCATTCGATTTCATCTTTTGCGAAAATTAAATACGGAGAAATTAAGGTTCAAATTGAATTTGACATTGAACCTACAGAAATTGAAATTTTTAATTCAATCGGAGAAATGGTAAAATCATTTAATAGCACTAAAACAATTTCAATCGATCAAAATGATTTCTCGAAAGGGATTTACTATGTAAAATGCACTATTCAAGGTGAAAATTTTGTAATTAAAATTGCTCTTTAATCGAAAGTTCTTGAGCAAGAAATTTTGCAGTACTATAACAAGCTTGTAAAAGATAACCGCCCGTTGGTGCATCGTAATCTAACATTTCGCCGATGCAGTAATGATTGGGCATTTTTTTCAATTGAAAAGACGCATCCACTTCCGATAAAGTAATTCCTCCAACTGTAGATATTGCTTCATCAATCGGAGCCAAATCAGTGATTTTTATTGGCAGTTGCTTTATTTTTTGTAGAAGAATAACATCGTCTAAAAATTCCTCTTTAGAAAGCGTTGATTTCAGCATTGCAACTTGTACTTTACTCAGTTTTATTTTTTCTCTAAGAATGGAAGTCCTGTTTTTCGAAGAACTATTAAATTTCTGTTGCAAATCAATTAGAGAAAGTGTTGGTTTTAGATCAATAAAAATGGTTGCTTCTTTATCATTTGACAGTTGCTTCCTGATTTCAGGACTTAACGCATAAATGGCATTTCCTTCTAAACCAAATTGCGTGATAACCAACTCTCCTTTTTGGGTTTTATCTCCACAAGAAGCTGCAATATTTTTTAGTGGCTTACCTTCGTGTTGATTGATAAAACCTTTACCCAAATCTACTTCATAAGCGCAATTAGATGCTTGAAAAGGAACTGTATTGATCCCTTTTTCTTCAAAGTTCCGCAACCAAGAACCATCTGAACCAGTTACTTCCCAACTAGCTCCACCGAGGGAAAAAATCACAATATCTGCCTCAACGATATCCGAAGAATTGAAAAGTAATTTGTCATTCTTCCAACCTTTCCATGTTTGCTCGTACTTTATTTCGACTTCATTCTCTTTGATTTTTTGAAGAATAGCATTGAGAACTTCAATCGGTTTGATTCCTTTTTCTGGATAAACTCGCTTGCTACTACCAATAAACGTTGTAATTCCGAGGTCAGAAAGCCATTTTCGGTAAGAATCATTGTCAAATTGAAGCAAAGCGTCTTGCAAAAAGTCATTCGGAGAATATCGGGTAATCATTTCTTCGATTGGTTCAGAATGTGTGAGGTTGAAACCGCCATCTCCCGCAACGAGAAATTTACGACCTAAGGTTTTGTTCTTTTCGTAGATGGTTACTGAGAATTTTGAAGAATCAATAGATGCCGCAAAGAAGAGGGCTGAAGCTCCTCCTCCGATTAGTGCTATTGATATTTTGGTTTGGTTGCTTTCCAATTTTTTGGGTTTTGGTAAATATAATCCTGAATTCTCATTAATTCAAAACTATCTCGAATAATTCTATCGTGAAAAGACCAATGTCATTGAAAATTGAAATCCCCACCTCTGTGGATTAATTTTGAAGAAGTGATTTTAAATGCATCTAACAATTGAGGAAGTGGTTTATTTTTTTGGTTAATTAATACTTTAGATATATCAATTTGAAGAATGAAATGGACGTGATCTGGCATAACTACGAAAGGTAGAATTTTAACGTAAGAATATTGTTGCTCTAACCAAAGTATCTACTTTTCTACAATTTCACCGTAAATATTAAGGTACATTTCTCCATTAATAATATTCCCAAAGTATTTTACAAAATCTTTAGCATTTGTTGTAACGAAATAATTGTTGGATATTGAGTAATCATATCCAGCAAGCCTTGAATTCTTTCGACCAGGTAGTGACATAAGTGGTTATATTAAACGTTTCCATTTAAGCTAAGGATAATTATGAGAAATAAAAAGGGGAAATATTTTTTTTATAAAAGCCAGCCCGTATTAGATTAAAATCCCAGCTACAATATTGCCGAATCCCTCATCATCATATCCAAAACAACCATCGCTGCCATTGCTTCCACAATAACAACTGCTCTTGGAACCACACACGGGTCATGCCTACCTTTGCCTTGCAATTTCACAATTGCATCTTGTGAATTAATCGTTTCTTGATCCATCATTATCGTTGCGACGGGCTTGAAGGCAATTCTCATTGTAATTGGCATTCCATTGGAAATACCACCTTGAATTCCGCCAGAATGATTCGTTTTGGTTGAACTATCCTCATTGAATATATCGTTATGCTCCGAACCGTTCATTGTGATGCAATCGAAACCACTGCCGTATTCAAAACCTTTCACTGCATTTATCGAGAGCATTGCTTTTCCTAATTCTGCATGCAGTTTATCGA
>DQTF01000232.1 GCA_015662935.1 Crocinitomicaceae bacterium
ATTACAAGCGGCAGTAACGGCCCCACATTTTGTGTGTCCCATTACCACAACAATTTTAGATCCAGCAACTTTACAACTGTATTCAATAGATCCAAGAACATCTTGGTTAATGATGTTTCCAGCAACTCTAGAACTAAAAACATCACCAATTCCTTGGTCAAAAACCAATTCAGCAGGTACTCTTGAGTCTATGCAACTATGAATTACAGCAAACGGAAACTGCCCTTTACTAGTTTCAAAAACTAGATCTTGTAAGTTTCTTTGGGTCTTTAAATTTTTTACAAACCTCCTGTTACCTTCTACCAAAATAGCATGAGCATTCTTTGGAGTTAAATTATCTTGAATTTCTTTTGTTTGAGTTTTCATTTTGTTTTTAATTTAAAATGTTGAATAGGACTATTGTCTTTAGATTTATATAAATCAATGAGTGTGAGACCGATATTTCTGGACTGTGCATTTATTTCAAAATTCTCTATGATCTCTAATACGTCAAAATGCATAAACTTAGTTCTGCTTGCATCAATAATTACGGTTGAGTCATTTGGAATTTGATCCAACGTTTTTAAAACTGAAGCCTTGTTAAGAAAGGTGACATCTTCAGATAATTCAATCCTAATTTTATCAACTCCTTCTAAATTTTCATTCAGAAGCTTGAAAGGAATTTTAAAGTTATTTCTTAATATAATGACAACTGCAACCACAACTCCCATTGCTATCCCCATCAACAAATCTGTAAAAACGATTCCTATTATTGTGACAACGAAAGGTATTAGTTGTCCCCAACCTTCCTTATACATCCGTTTAAATAATGCTGGTTTTGCCAATTTAAAGCCAACGACTAAAAGAATTGCTGCTAAAACACCAAGCGGAATCATATTGAGAATGTTTGGAATTGCAATGATGCTTATTAGTAGTAAAAAACCATGTATGATTGCCGATGTTTTTGTTTTTCCTCCAGATTGCTGATTGGTAGAACTTCTTACTATTACCTGAGTAACTGGCAGTCCTCCAATAAGTCCAGCAAGGATGTTACCAATACCTTGCGCTTTTAATTCTCTATTAGTCGGGGTAACTCTTTTTAAAGTGTCTTGTTTGTCGGAGGCTTCAACACAGAGCAGGGTTTCAAGACTTGCAACGACAGCAATCACTATCGCAGTAATGTAAACATCAGGATTTGATAATGCAGTAAAATTTGGTAAAGTAAAATTGCTAAAAAAACCGGATACACTTTCAGGAATTGGGACATTAACTAAATGACTTTTATCAATTGTTAAGTACGGAATCCCTTCAAAAACTTTAACAAGAATTATACCTACAACTACCGCAACTAATGGACCTTGCACTAGCTTGGTGAATTTAAAATTTTGAAATAATTTTGTGTTCCAAATGATTAGAATTGCTAAGGAAATAGCGGATATAATAAGGACGCCAGGGCTGATAAAATTAGTCATATTTATTAGTTCATCGAATGTATTATGCCCATCTAATTGCTGAAATCCAAAGTCTCCTTCAGGGTCTCTATCGTAACCAAAGGCGTGAGGAATTTGCTTTAAGAAAATGATAATCCCTATTCCAGCTAGCATTCCATGAATTACCGAAGAAGGAAAGAAATAAGCAATGATTCCTGCTTTTGCAAACCCCATGATTAATTGAATGATACCCGCTAAGATAACTGCCACTAGAAATATGTCAAAAGATCCTAAATCAGTGATTGCATTCAAAACGATTATAGCTAGTCCTGCAGCTGGGCCACTAACACCTAGAGCAGACCCACTAAGAGCACCGACGACAATCCCTCCAATTATTCCACTAATTAATCCGGAAAATAATGGAGCGCCTGACGCCAAGGCAATACCTAAACATAAAGGCATTGCAACTAAAAACACAACAACACTAGCTGGTATGTCGTCTTTGAAATGTTTAATGGGGCTTAATTGATTATGTGCTTTCATCTACTTATTTAATATTTAATATTTGATTAATCATTTCTTTATAAAACTCTGTAATTGCATTTTTGTCTTTTATTTTATCTGTCAATGCAGGTAAATGTTCTGCAAAATATTTTTGTTGATGCGCCCCTTCGATGATGGTAGAAATCAACATGTGCGGATATTCAAACAAAGGGTTGATTTCCATGACAATATCACTGATTCTTTGAACCACATTCTTGTACGCTTGAAAACTTCCGATTTTATTTTTCTCAGCCACATTCTTTGTGTGATACGCTTTCAGTGATTCCGAAAAAATAATCTCACTCAGTAATATTTCATTGACATAAGAGATATCATCATCAACTTCAACGGGTTGAGTGATGATTTCTATGCATTTGTTTAAACGTTCTTCAGGAGATGCTACATTAGTGGTGGCAAAAACTAACCGATATTCCGTCCATGTCCAATACCAACTGGTTAAGTAGATTAGTAAGCTTTGCTTGTTGTTGAAGTATCGATAAATTGAACTTTCAGGAGAATTGATAGCAATCCCTAACTTCTTAAAAGTGAACGCTTCAAATCCCATTTCATTAATGAGTTCAATACTTTTGGAGATTATTTCTCTCCCAAGTCCTGATGAATCAGGTTTCTTAGTGTATAATTCTGGACTAATTTCTATTTGTATCTGTAAATTTTTCACTCCTATTGTTTAACTACTTGCAAATATAATAGTATTACTATCATTTATGCAAATAATACGAGTTTTTTATTTTCTAACTGAAAAATAAGCGTTATTGCAGTGCTAACACGAGCCCTAAAAAGTGAAAAGAAGAGTTATTAAAGAAAAAGAGAATGCCGCTACCCTATATATACTCGATGCAATCGGCTAGAAAAACTAGTCATCACTTCATAGGAAATGGTATCCATTTTTTTTGCGAATTGTGCAACGCTCTGGTGTTCTCCGATAATTTCAACAGCTTCTCCTTCATGGATAGAAAGTTTTGTCACATCTACCATAATCATGTCCATGCAAACATTTCCAACAACAGGACAGAATTGATTTTTGATGTAAACACCACCGACTCCATTGGATAATTTTCTCCGAAAACCATCAGCATAACCTACAGGAACTACTGCAATGTCCATTTCTTGCTGTGCAATAAAAGAACGACCATAGCCAACAGACTCTCCTGAAGAAATATGTTTTATTTGAGAAACAGAACTGATCCAAGATATGGTGTGTCGTAAATTTTCATTGCCCGAAACGCCGTACATGCCTATTCCTAAACGAACCATGCCATGTACAGAACTTTCCGATGAAATATAATTGAGAATCCCGTCAGAATTAAGAATGTGTCGTGTCAGTGGGTAAGGTAAGTCTGTTTGAATACGCGCACTCATTTTTTCAAATCGTGCAATTTGTTGTTGAGTGAATTCAGAATCAATCACATCACTTTCTGCTAAATGAGAATAAACACTTTGCACTCTTATTTCAGGCTGAGCTTTAACAATTGCAATCAACTCTGAAAGGTCTTTCTCTTCAATGCCTAGTCGCTTCATTCCTGTTTCTAATTTCAAATGAACAGGATAGTGCGTTTTACCACAACCTATCAATTCTTTAATGAAGGAGTCTAGTTGCTTAAAAGAATAAATGGATGGTTCTAGCTGATAATCAATGCATTCGGAGAACGACTGTTCTTCACAGTTCATCACTAGAATGGGTAACTTTACACCTTTGCTCCTTAATTCAACCCCTTCGTTGACATAAGCAACGCCTAAATAATCAACGCCAATTTGTTCCAGAAACAAGCCCATTGTTTTGGCGTCAGAACCGTAAGAAGATGCTTTTACCATGCACAATAATTGCGTAGAATCATTTAGTTTTGATTTATAAAAGTTGATGTTATGTCGAATGGCTTTTAAATCAATTTCTAAATATGTCTGATGATTTTCTTGCTTCAATTGATGCGCCAAAACTTCCATTTTGGCAGAACGTGTTCCTTTGATGAGAATACTTGAGTTCTCCACTTCAATCTTTACTTTTTTGTCAGGAAACTGGAAGTGTAACGAGATAGGTTCAAATGCTGTAACGCATTTTTTTAATGCTTCTTCTTTTTTGATATCCCTTTCGTGTAAACCTAAAATTATCACTCGATTTTTACCGTTGCAATTGGCCAATTGATAAGAAAGCGAATGTTCTAAGGAATCAATGTCAAGGTTGTATGTGTCATTGAGAATGACATTGTTGTTTGCTCCGTCGAAACTTTCTAAACGCAATGCTAATGGAGAAAGGTCTTGAATTCTTTGCTCAATTTCACTTTCTGAAAGTCCTAACTCTTTACACATTGCAATGGCTAGATTGACATTCTGAACACTTGCCTTGTCGTTTAGTTTAAAGTTTTTCAACAAGTCCAAATATTCATTTTTAGCAATGGCTGTTCCTTTTTCCAATTGAATCAACTCATTTTCAGGATAGAAAAAAATGGAAACATTCTTAAATAAGGTAAGTTTTTCAGATAGATGTTCTTCTTCAGATTGAAACAATTCTTTATGTGCTTTTCCAAAAGAAGTGAAAACTCCATGTGTCGGTTGAATCATCTTTGCTTTTCGCTGAATCGTTCCTTTTTCTCCAATTCCGACTTCAATAATTGCAACTTCTGTTTGTGGAGTAATTTCTAATAAAGAAATCGCAACGCCTAAAATAGAATTATAACTTTTTGGACTTCTTGTAACGATTTTGCTTCCACTTAATATGTGTGCCAACCACTCTTTAACGGTAGTTTTTCCATTGCTACCTGTAATTGCCACAACAGGGATGTTAAATTTTCCCCTGTGAAATAACGCAATTTCCCCGAGCGAATTTAAGGCGTTCTCAACAACTATTTCATGTGCATCTACGTATTGAGAAGTTGCTCCTTTCTCGGTTACAACAAAATGGCGGACACCTTTTTGATAAGCATCGCCAATGAAATCATGTCCATTTTTAAAGATGCCAGACAATGCAAAAAAGAGGGTGCTTTCTCCGTTAATTATTCTTCTAGAATCATACTCAATAGATTGAATTACAGCAGAATGAGAGGTAGTTTCTCGCGCTAATAATGATTTTATTTCTTGGTATGAATAATTCAGTTTCAATGTGCAATTTTATTGTAGCACGATCGACAAAGAGGTTTGTATTCTTCCACAGCTCCAACCATGACTTGCTCTTTGGCATCTACAGTTCTGTGTGAGAACTGCGCTAAGTTGCCACAAGATAAACAAATTGCGTGAACTTTTGTTACGTATTCTGCAATGCTCAGTAAGTCGGGCATGGGTCCAAAAGGAACACCTTGAAAATCCATATCCAATCCAGCCACAATAACACGTACACCTTTTTCTGCTAAATAATTACACACATCGATAATTTCTTCATCGAAAAATTGCGCTTCGTCAATTGCCACCACTTTTTCTTTCTTCCAAATGTCTTTGATTACACTGGAGTCTTTGACGGCGATTGCTTGAAAAGAAGTACCTTGGTGACTGACTACATTTTCTTTGTGATATCGATCATCAACCTGCGGCTTGACTAGTAATATTTTTTGGTTGGCAAACTCTGCTCGCTTCAAACGGCGAATTAATTCTTCCGTTTTACCAGAAAACATAGAACCACAAACTACTTCAATCCAGCCATGTTGTTTTACATCATCCGGGAAGTGCTCCAAAAACATATTCATATCATCAAGGTTATTAACAATGCAACGAAGAGAAAAAGAAAAAAATCTGTCTTTTATCTTGAATTTCTTCGGTAACTTTGACGACCAAGTTCGTTATTTTGTGACTGTAAAAAGTGACTTCGTTAGCAACTTGATTAAAATGTTGAAAAGTCTTTTCTTGAATTTAGAAAAAGAAAATAAGCAGTAGAAAATATAGAATAAGACTTTTTTTAAGCAAATAATTATGGAATTGAAATCATACAAAGAACAAATCAATGAAGTGCAAAACTTGGTTGATAAAATGGAGCAAGGAATTTTGTCTGCGTCAGAATTAACTGATTTAGAAATAATTACACGTTCACTTCATGAAAGAAGCATTATTTTAAAATACAAAGCTTTTGAGCAAATTGCGCAACATGAAGTAGAGGAATCAATCGTAGAATCGGTTGAAGAAGAAGAAGTTGAGGAGGAGAAAGAAGCTTCTCCATTTGATTGGAACCCGACGGCAGAAGAAGAGGTAAAAAACCCAGAATTAGAAAAGTTAGAAGAAATCATCGAAGAAGAAATTGAGGAAGTAATAAAAGAAGAAGTACCTGTAATTGAATTGACAGAAGAGGAAATGAAAGTGGAAACACCTCCTTCGATTCAGGATATTTTAGGAGAAATTTCAGAAAATAAAGAAGTTCTCCAAGAGATTGTAGAAGAGAATGTTGAAATGCCGGAAGAAGCACCTGTAAATTCTTCTTCAACGGAAAATTTTGTTGCTCAACTAAAATTATCGGACAGTTCAACACACAGCTTTTCTCTCGGAACGAAACTTGACACCTTGATTGGTGCGTTTGGTCTCAATGAAAAATTGCGTTTTATAAATGATTTGTTTGATGGTTCAAGTGAATCATTTAACGATGCAGTGAAATTATTAGATACTCAAAATGATTTAAACGAGGCGTATTCTCATGTCAACAGATTTGCTTCTGAACAGAATTGGGAGTCGGATGATGAAACAGTTTCAGAATTTGTTTCCTTTGTGAATAGAAGGTATGCGTAGTCTCCTTCTTCTTTTTTGTATTGGACTTTCAACGGTTGCTAATTCTCAAATAGAGGAAATAAGAAGGATAACCAAGCAATTATGTTCTCCAGAATTTCATGGTAGAGGTTATGTAAATAAAGGAGATTCCATTGCTGCAAGATATATTGTCGAAGAATTTAAGAAAGTAGGAGCAGAACCTTTTGAAGATTCTTTTCTTCAACTTTTTGAGTTAACAGTCAATACTTTTCCGGGAGAAATGACTTTGAATCAAGGAGAAAAGCAGTTTAAACCAGGACTTCACTTTTCGATTAATCCGAGTTCAAAAGGCGGGAAATATTCGTTGCATCCTACTGAAGTAAATGCTGAACAAATACTAGACTTGGACTATATGCGAGGACTTCTTTCTCAAATAGGGCGTGTTCCTAATTCTCAGGTTATGGTGTTTAATTACATCGGCGCATCGAAAGACACAGTGAAGCAAATTCGTCCAATCATTCGTGAAATCGCAACAATAATGCCGGTTGTAGAACTTGTGGATAAGAAGTTTACTTGGTCAGTAGGAAGAGAACAGTCCTTTTTTCCCTACTTTCAAATTCAAGATTCTGTTTATCAAGAAGGCGTTCAACTAGAAATGAATGTCGATGCAAAAGTGATTGAGAATTATCAATCGCAGAATATTATTGCTTATTTGCCTTCAAAGAAAATGTGTGCTAAGACGATTATGTTTACGGCGCATTATGATCATTTGGGAAGAATGGGAGCAGACACCTATTTTCCGGGAGCAAATGACAACGCTTCGGGAACGGCAATGTTGTTGACGATGGCAAAACACTTCAAAGATCACCTTTCGAGATACAATATTTTATTTGTTGCTTTTGCTGGAGAAGAAGCTGGATTGGTTGGGTCTAAATTCTATACCGAACATCCAGTTTTAAAGTTGAAAAAAGTGAAATTCTTGGTCAATTTAGATATTATGGGCAGTGGAGAGCACGGAATCACAACTGTCAATGGAACATTATTTAAGAAAGAATTTGAGTTGTTGCAAGAAATTAATAAAGAGTTTGATTTATTGGCAAAGGTGAAAATTAGAGGTCCCGCTGCCAACTCTGATCACTATTGGTTCACCGAAAAAGGAGTGCCGGCTTTCTTTATTTATACAATGGGATTGAACCAACATTATCATGATATTTTTGATACATACGAAGAGTTGAGTTTTAGTGAATACGATGATATCACAAAGTTGTTGATTGAATTTGTGAAGAGATTGTGATTGGTTTTGGTAGAGACGCGTCCACATCAACCCCCAACTACCTCCAAAACCTTTTCCGCCCAAATCTTATGCGTCAATTTATTCGGGTGACTGTCATACGGCATGTTATTGTACTTTATCAAGCTTAAATCAACGGCGATATTCATAGTTTTAATACCCATCTTTTCAAACTCTTTGAGCGTTGCTTCTGTACCTTCCGATTTTGTGATTCCAGTGATTATAAATTCGATACCGTGTTCTTTACAAAGTTGGTGCATTTCTTTTACAAGGAAGAAAGTGATTTTTTTTTTTGAATTTTATTATCTTTTCGGAGGTCATATTGCGATTGTAAATAATTAACACTTGCTAAATACGAACGAAGTGGCCAATGTTTGTATAAGTTATTCCATTCGCAAAATTCAATCGAAAAATGCCCATTTTGCTCTTTTACAAAAGGTATTTTACCCGATTGCATTATTTTTTTAACTTCTTTGTTCGACCTTTCGAAACCAATTTTCAGATTCTCACGATAAAAAGGAGTTAGTGCATTGCGTATGTCGTGAAAATTGGCATAATTGAGAATAACTGTTGTTGGAATGTCATTCTCTGTAATCATTTTTTGCAGTTGCAAGTAACTTTGAATGGTTCCAAAACCAGGTACGCCAAAATTTTTAACAACAGAGTTCGGCACTTCTTTTTGTACCAATGCAGGAAGATTTTCGTCATCATTTACACCCATTCCATAGGTGTAGGAGCAGCCTAAAAAATAGATTTTATTCTCTGCAGAATCAGAATGAGGAAACGGAATTTCTCGAAGTGAATCAGAAGAATGAGTTACAGAATAAATGAGTCCTTTGTTCATGGTTACCTCAAAAGAACCAGGGTTTAATGCAAAACCTAGCTTGGCATCTGGAGAAAGGCAATAAGATGGGGAAGAGGTAATAGTATAATCGATTGGGGTATATTTCCGATATCCTAAAACGAGAAGGGCAACCTCAAAACAGATGGGGGTTAATAGAATGTAGTAAATCCATTTTTTTATCATTCTGCAGGAATACTTATTCTAAATGTCGTACCAACACCAAGCTCTGATTCTAGTACAACAACACTTCCTTTGTGGTATTCTTTAACGATTCTTTTAACCAACGAAAGGCCGAGTCCCCAGCCTCTAGATTTAGTAGAAAATCCAGGTTCAAAGATTGTTTTCGTTTGGTTAGAAGGTATGCCTTTACCGTTATCTTTGATGTCAATGTACACCCAGTCTTCTGATTTTATTACACTGACTTGAAGTTTTCCTACACCTTCCATGGCATCTACGGCATTCTTGCATATGTTTTCTACTACCCATTCAATTAAAGATGCGTTGTGTTTTGCCAACGCATAAGGATCAATGTTCATTTCAACATCTACCTTATCCGAAATTCTGGGACGCAAATATGTAACGATATTCTCGACGGTTGCTCCTAAATTCTCTGCATCTAATTTTGCACCAGAACCAATTTTTGAAAAACGATCAGTTACTTTTTCTAAACGGTCAACATCTTTTTGCATTTCCACAGTAATGGAAGAATCGACTCCTTGCGTTTCAAGCAATTGCACCCAAGCCATCAAGGAAGAAAGAGGAGTTCCTAACTGATGTGCCGTTTCTTTAGCCATCCCTGCCCAAACTTGATTTTGCTCTGCTTTTCTGAAGGTACTAAAAATAAGATAACCAATTAATGCAAAGAGGCCAATCACAATAAACTGGATGTATGGGAAGTATTGCAATTGTTTCAATTCTGCACTGTCATCAAAGTACAGCGTATTTTTTGCTCCGTTATTAAAATCGATTTCGATGGGTTTATTCGCTAGTTGAAGACGAGCAATAACCTCTTCTTTATTACTGTCATTGATTTCATACTCTGTGATATTATGGTCAATGATTTTTTCTGTTTTTGAGTCCACTAAAAGAACAGGAACCAAACCTTCGTTGTTAATCAAATCACTATTAAATGTCGCTATGAGAGAATCTCGTTCAGCTTCGAGTGTTTTAATAGCTTCGGTATCATCGTAGAAGTAGGTCATGAAGAGACCTTTGTAGATTTCAATGGAAAAAGACGGGTTTTTTTGCTCCCAATTTTCTGCAAGAATCAACAAAGAATCATTGAATAATTTTTGCAGCTCTTTGGTGTTTAATTCTGGATAAGCAATTCGAATATCACTGGTATCAAAACCTAAATTGATGTTGCCAGAAACTTTTTTATTGTTATCTAGAAGAATAACAGGGATGTCTTTATTCTCATTTATGATTCTCAATGGAAAATCATAATTCATGTTCATATTTAGGGGAGTGATTTTAGAAACTTCGGTCGTTGCATCTATCCACAACTCCATTTTTTCTCTTTCTCTATCTCTTAACTGGGAGAATGTATTATTGGTCAACTGAACGAGTTCAACTTTCTTTTTGATGGCGCTCGCCCATTGTTGCGCGCGTTCTTTTTCTCTTTCTCCAACTTTAGAAACAATTTTATTGGAAACAAATAGTGAGGTACCGACGACAAGCAGTGCGAAAATTGTTAGGGCAACCTTCCATTTCTGTTTCTTAGAGTATAAATTCATTCGAGTAATTATAGTTTTCTAAGTTAACGAGAAAAAATAAAGATTCGTTTATCAAAAGCTAAAAATAAGTTATTTTAGACTAATTCTAATGCCTTTTCTACTGTTGAGCAAATCAAATGATGGTCGTAAACTTCCGCCATCTTCATTAAGTCTGAAGAATTATAGGAGATGTTTTTAGCGCAAATTTCATCCAACGTCTCAGCTAATGATTGTGCGTTTTGCGTGTCAAAAAGGAGCCCACCTTTACCATTTTCTAAAAGCTCAGGAGTTCCACCGGCGTTGCTGCCAAGGACAGGAGTTCCTGACGCCAATGACTCAATCGTCACCATTCCAAAAGTTTCTGCTTTGGTTGCCATCACCATCCAATCAATTGCTTTGAAGAATGTTAACGTATCTTCTCGATAAGGTTTGATAAAGACACGGTTTTTAAATTCATCTTGCTCAATGATTTTTTTCATTTGCTCAAAATAGTCGTTGCCTTCATTAATGGTTGGCTCTCCCAATAACACCACATTAAAATTCTTCGATTGGCATTTTTTCATTGCTTCTAACAATAGAAGTTGTCCTTTCTGAATGTCAAAACGACCGATTATTCCAAAGGTTAAGACTTGTTGTGGAATGTCCAATCTCGTTCTCAGGTCTTCTTTTGTTTCTTCTGTTTTAAATTCGCTTAAATCTAGTGCAGAAGGAATTACAACGATTTCATTCTTGAACTTTGTCATTTCTCGCACTTGATTTGCTAACCAATTCAATGGTGGAACCCATAAATCAAGATATTTGTAACGCAAAGTATGCATAGGATTCATTTTCTTAACGCCCAATTGCATCGCCATAAAATAGGAGGTATGAATTTTTGATTTCAACTTATGCTTGATACTTGCCATGATACTCATGTCTTCATTAGAACGAATAATCAAATGCGAAACGCTATTTTCTTTCATAATTTGAACGAGAATTTTCGCTTTCTTGAAATCGTAGTATTTTTTTTGCTTTTCAACATTGATAACCGTTAGGCTTCTTTCTTTCGCCCCTTTTTCTAGTGGGGAATTAGTAACACAAAGAACGAGCACAGCGTGTCCTCTTTCTTGCATCCATTTGGCATCTCTTAGATGGTTCATTTCTAAACCACCCCAACTTGTTGAACTACAGAAGTAAGCTAATTTCATATCTCTTGTAAAATTAAGAGTATCTTTGCACCAAACAAATTTATAACAATGTTCAAAAACCCTTGGGTCGTATTTATTGGCTTATCTACCATTTTAGCGATTGTATTTTTCGTCTTTCCCATCAACTTATTTGACGGAGTAATTATCTACAAAAGTGGTTTGCAAGAAATGAATGTTGAACGTCCGTTGAGTTTGTCCTATTTCATTGGTTTGGGATTTGATAAAGCGGACATGATTGGGGTGGAGGATTTCTATTTGACGCTTAAAGGAAAAGTAATGGCAGCAATTTTTATTCTCGGCTTTCCTGCAATGTTGGCTTATAAAGTTCATTTGAAGAAATAAGTCACTCTGTAACCTCAGTCACAAATTCTCCCGTAACCAAAAGCTACCTTTACCGTCTAAAGAAAAATTATGTTTGGAAAATTATTTAAGAAAACAGATTATAAGAAATTGCTCAACGAAGA
>DQTF01000022.1 GCA_015662935.1 Crocinitomicaceae bacterium
ATTGATGTAGAATACTTCAAATACACCAGCAAAAGATCAACATTTGATTTATTTTCAATGATGGGAAAAGACAGTGATTTAGGCCAGTTAGCAACCACTTTCATTAGCGACTTTTGGTATTTATTTATCTTTTTAGGATTACTAATCGTACTAAGTCTCTTTCTTTACAAAAAAACTGAAAGCAAACAGAAAAGCAAACAAGAATCTAACTTTTACCTAAAGAATAGTGGTGCTTTTATTGTGTTAATTTCCATTTTAATCATTATCAGTAGAGGTGGATTCTCCTTAAAACCCGTTGGGATTATCGAAGCATTCAACTACACCAAAGGAAAAAACACAAGTCTTGTACTGACTACTCCTTTTACAATTATCAAGACCATTGACCAAGGAAATTTAGAATTAGTAGAATACTTCCCTGAAGGAGAGTTATCTAAATTGTTCAATCCTATTAAAACTAGTCAACCACAACATATACTCCCAGACAGAACCAATGTAATGATTATTGTTTTGGAAAGTTTTGGGATTGAATTTATTGGAGAATATAATAATAACAATGGCTACACTCCTTTTCTAGATTCGCTAATGAAAGAGTCCTTAACTTTTGACTTCGCCTTCGCAAATGGCAAAAAATCAATTGAGGCAATTCCTGCAATTATTGCATCAATGCCAAGCTTAATGGAAAACCCATATATATCTTCTCCTTTTGGGGATAATGAGATCAATACATTGCCAAATATTCTGAAAAAGCATGGCTATTCATCTGCCTTTTTCCACGCAGCAACAAATGGATCTATGCGTTTTGATGGATTTGCTCAACTATCGGGTTACGACAAGTATTTTGGAAGAACAGAATACAACAATGAAGATCATTTTGACCAAACTTGGGGGATTCTAGATGAGTACTTTAACCCTTGGACAGCAAAGCAATTGTCCAATTTGAAAGAACCTTTCTTTTCTACTCTATTTACTATTTCTTCGCATCATCCATACTACATTCCTGAACATATGAAGGGCAAAGTAAAAAAAGGTCCTCAGAAGATTTGTGCCTCTATTAGCTATGCAGATTATTCTTTGAAGAAATTTTTCGAAGAAGCAAAAAAGCAACCTTGGTACAATAATACTTTATTTGTTCTACTAGCTGACCACACACCAAGCTCAAAGACAAAGATATACAACACTCGAACACACATGTACAAAACACCTATAATGTTCTATCATCCAAAAGGTTACATCAAACCTAAACGTTCAAACAAACTCATTCAACAGCTAGACATCCTTCCTACAATTTTAGATTTATTAAATATCCAAACCGATTATTACGCCTTTGGGAGTTCGCTTTATCAAAATACAAATCGAGAATCACTTGCGTATATCAGCGGATCTTACTATTATTACAACGGAAATCATATGACAACGATTGTAGAAGGAAAGGCACGTTTTTTGTATGATTTCACAGATAACAGTTTACCTGCTGTTGATTCTCTTTCTTTTTACAAAGAAGAAGCAACGAATAATGAAAATCGAGTTAAAGCAATTATTCAAACATACAGCAGAGATTTAAACTTGAATCAAACAAGAATAAAATGAGACAAAAAATTCTCTTCATAATTAATCCTAAGTCTGGCGTAGGTCGTAAAAACCTTATCCCTGCATTGATTGAAGAAAATCTTGATCTTTCTCTATTTGATTACGAAATTACCTATACAGAATATAAATTACACGGAAAAATAATCGCAAAACAATCTATTAAAGATGGTTTTGATATTGTTTGTGCTGTTGGTGGAGATGGTTCTGTTCATGAAGTCGGAACAGCTTTGATTGGTTCTGATACAAAATTAGCAATATTACCTGCTGGTTCTGGAAATGGATTAGCAAGACATCTTAAGATTCCAATGAATATTGCTGACGCAATTAAATGCATTAATGAGCATAATGCTATTAAAATGGATACCGTAAAGGTAAATGACAAAGCCTTTTTGGGTGTTGCGGGTTATGGATTTGATGCTCTTATTGCCAAAAAATTTGACACTCATACCCGCAGAGGATTGAGAGGATATGTTTATTTAATATTCAAGGAGTTTTTTAAATTCAATCCTATCAACGTGTCAATCGACATTGATGGAAAGGTAAAAACATTGCCTGTTGTTATGCTAACAGTTGCTAATTCTTCGCAATTTGGAAATGGTTTTTCTATTTCTCCGAAATCAGATGTAACCGATGGGAAATTAGAAATGTGTATTTTAAAACCATTCTCTATCTGGTCAGCACCGTCGCTAATTTTTCGTTTTTTCAGAAAGACAAGTGATAAATCTCGATTTACAGAAACGTTATCATTTAAGAAAGCAAAAATTCATTTATCCGAAAGGCTAGCACATTATGATGGAGAACCATTTAATGTCAAAAAAGACCTTGTAGTGAATATTGTTCCTAAAAGTTTAAACATCTTAATTGGCAAATAAATGCCTTCAGTTTTTCTTTACCCTATTCTTCCCGCAGTAATATTTGGATCTCTCAATTGGTTATACTGGAGAAATCAAGGATATACATCAAAAGTTCAACTAGCGATGAATATTGCCATTTTTTATGCTGGTTTTTATCTCCTCATTAAAAAAATATTCTTCTAATATCTTCCGTAATTATCATTCATAAGAATAGGATTTTCTGTATCTTCGAGCAATGAATTCAATTAAGTATCATATCACAGGGATAGTAAAAACGGTAGAGTTGCTTTTGAAAGGGCACTACCTACTCTATTTTATTCCAGGAACAATCATTACCCTGCTATTTCTTTGGTTCAGAGAAGGTATTACAGGTGCAGATGAAGCTGTTAATATACACAGTGATTATTCATGGCTAGATTGGGCGGCAGGATATGTTAATACAGGAATACACAAAGTATTTGGAATAATTGATTCTCTTTTTGAACAATTATATATGTTCATTGTACTAACAGCTCTCTCTCCTTTTAACACTTATTTAGGAGAAAAATTAGACAACCGTTTGACGGGAACTGAATTTAAAGGTGGATTAATCCGATTTATTAATGACATCATCAGAATGGTTTTCGTTGTGATTTTAGCTTTGGTACTTGAATTTGGTTTCATGGGCATCTATTGGTTGTTTTCCAAAATGTTTGGACTTGGATTCATAGATGTCTACGTCTATTGGACCATGTCTGCATTCTTCTTTGGTTTCTCATTCTACGATTTTTCTTTAGAACGTTATGAAAAAGGTGTTTTTTCGACGCTTGGTTTTGCTTTTAAAAAACCTTTAACTATGATTTTAACAGGTGGTATCTTCTTAGTCATCTATGCAATCCCAGTTGCAGGAGTTCCACTTGCTCCCGTATTAACAGTAATGATATCAACGGTTGTTTATTTGTATATCACAAAAAAACTTCCAAAAAATAACGAATTGAAAACGACTGAAAATGACTGATTTTTTCACCGAATTTGAAAAAATAACAAAAGATGAATGGGTTTCAAAGATAGAAGCTGATTTAAAAGGGAAAGACCCCGCGTTGTTATATGTAACTGATGAAATCGAAGACATCTATTTCTCCAGCTACTATCACAATGAAGATGCCATTAAAGAAACAGAACTTCCTGGTAATTTCCCGAATAAACGGGGAATGAATAAGCCCAACAATAATTTCAACAATGGAAAATTGATTTTGATTGGAAACGAAAGCTCTGCTAATAAACAAGCATTAAATGCCCTTAACATAGGAGCTGATTTACTTATTTTCAAGGCAGAAAAACAGGATGTAAACTGGATAGAAGTATTGAAAGAAATTCAATTTGAATTCATTCAAGCCCAATTTGTTATTCAATCTAAAAATGAATTCGATGCATTATTTACTATCCTCAAAGAAGAAGCAAATATTCAATACAACATTGATTTTCATTCGGATAATTTTCAATTAGAAGACATCGATGAATTAGTAAAGAACTTTAAAGAAAAGCAACAACGATTTTGCGCGGTTAATGGTTTTAAAATTCAACAATTAGGAGCAAACGCTTGGCAAGAATTAGCATTCTCTCTAAGTACTGCTCATGAATATCTGGTGAAATTAATGGAGAACGGATTCTCTATAGACGAAGCATCAGCTTGTATCACCTTCAACATTGGAATGGGAAGCAACTACTTTCTCGAAACTACAAAACTGAGAGCATTGAAGCAATTGTGGTCGAAAGTTGTGCGAGCTTATTCTCCAGAACATTCTTGCTCTTATAACTGTCACATAAGTGCAGTAGTAACGCACATGAACAAATCACTCAAAGATCCACACACGAATTTATTGCGACAAACTACAGAGGCAATGTCGGCCATTAACGCAGGAATTGACAACCTCATAATTCTACCGTATGACATCTTCTCCGACAATGGAGAAAGTGAACTAGCAGGAAGAATGGCTCTCAATATCTCCTCTATTCTATGCGAAGAATCTTACTTAAACAATGTCATTGATCCTTTAGGAGGAAGCTATTCTATCGAAAAAATCACAGAGATTCTAGGCAAGAAAGCCTGGAAAGAATTTCAGCAAATGGACAGCAATGGTGGAATCTTTAGCGAGTCAATTCTTACCAACTTCACTAAAAGTATTCATTCTAAACGAGCCTTAAGAATTAACAACGTTAACGAAGGAGAAACTATCATAATTGGAGTCAACATTTACCCTCCATTAAAAGTAACTCACAACGAATGGAATTTGAACTCAACTTATTTAGGAGTCGACCCACTCATTCTAGAAAAAGAATATAAAACCGTTACAGCATGAAAAGAGTCAACTTCTCAGATATAGCTTTTGAAACTGTTAGCGAAAAGAAATTACAAAGTAGCCAAACAGTTATAACAACTGCAGAAAAAATAGACCTGCAATCTTTCTATGAAAAGAAAGATATAGAAAATACAGAACATATTGGATTTGTCTCTGGCATTGCTCCTTATTTAAGAGGCCCTTACTCCTCCATGTATGCAATCCGCCCGTGGACTATACGTCAATACGCAGGTTTTTCTACTGCTGAAGAATCTAATGCTTTCTACAGAAGAAATTTAGCAGCAGGACAAAAAGGCTTATCCGTTGCGTTTGATTTAGCAACTCACAGAGGATATGATTCTGACCATCCTCGAGTAGAAGGAGATGTTGGAAAAGCAGGAGTTGCAATCGACTCCATCATGGATATGAAAGTCCTTTTCGACCAAATCCCATTAGATAAAATGTCTGTCTCAATGACAATGAATGGTGCTGTACTTCCTATTCTTGCGTTTTATATTGTTGCAGCAGAAGAACAAGGAGTCGATCAAAAAGAATTATCTGGAACCATCCAAAATGATATTCTTAAAGAATTCATGGTTCGAAACACCTATATATATCCTCCATTACCATCGATGAGAATCATATCGGATATTTTTGAATATACAGCGAGTAATATGCCTCGATTTAATTCAATTTCAATTTCTGGTTACCACATGCAAGAAGCTGGAGCAACCGCTGCAATTGAATTAGCATACACCCTTGCCGATGGACTTGAATATTTGAGAGCAGGAATAAAAGCAGGAATGGACATTGATACATTTGCTCCGAGATTGAGTTTCTTTTGGGCAATCGGAATGAATCATTATACCGAAACTGCAAAAATGCGCGCAGGTAGAATTTTGTGGGCAAAATTGGTGAAGCAATTCCAACCAAAGAATGTAAAATCACTGGCATTAAGAACGCATTGCCAAACATCGGGATGGAGCTTAACAGAACAAGATCCATATAATAACGTCGCTAGAACTTGTGTCGAAGCATTGGCAGCAACACTTGGAGGAACACAATCACTTCATACAAATGCGTTGGACGAAGCAATTGCATTACCTACTGATTTCTCAGCAAGAATTGCAAGAAATACGCAGATCTATCTACAAAAAGAAATTGGTATTACACAACATGTCGATCCTCTTGGAGGAAGTTATTTTGTTGAGAAACTCACCGAAGAATTGATTGAAAAATCCTGGGAACTAATCACAGAAGTAGAAGAACTCGGTGGAATGGCAAAAGCAATTGAGACGGGACTTCCTAAAATGAGAATTGAAGAAGCAGCCGCTAGAAAACAAGCAAGAATTGATTCTGCAAAAGATATAATCGTTGGTGTGAATCGTTTTCAATTAGAGAAGGAAACAGAAATGGATATCTTAGAGGTTGATAATTCTGCCGTTAGAATTCAACAGATTGAAGGACTTAACCAACTAAAGTCGAATAGAAATCAACAAAGCATTGATTATCTACTCGCTGAATTAACTCTTTCTGCAAAATCAGGAGACGGTAACTTGCTTGAGATTGCAATTCGATGCGCAAGAGAAAGAGCATCATTAGGAGAGATTTCATCTGCATTAGAAAAAGAGTACGGAAGATACCAAGCAACTATTCGATCTATTAACGGCGTTTATTCATCAGAATCAATGGGAGATAAAGATTTTAACAAAGCTAAAGAACTAGCTGATCAATTCAGTAAACTAGAAGGACGAAGACCAAGAATTATGGTCGCAAAAATGGGGCAAGACGGTCACGACAGAGGCGCAAAAGTAATTGCAACCTCATTTGCCGATATTGGATTTGATGTTGACATTGGACCCTTATTCCAAACTCCTGAAGAGGCTGCAAAACAAGCGGTTGAAAATGATGTTCACATCTTAGGTGTTTCTTCTCTTGCTGCAGGACATAAAACATTAGTTCCAAAAGTAATTGCAGAATTAAAAAAACTAGGGAGAGATGATATTATGGTCATCGCTGGAGGAGTAATTCCTCGACAAGATTATGATTTCTTGTACGAAGCGGGGGTCTTTGGCGTCTTTGGTCCTGGAACAAAAATATCTACTGCGGCTCAAGAAATATTGGAGTTATTGATAAAGAGTGTAGAATAACTGATTCAAAAAAGAATGATAACTTTGAAATAAGATGTTTCGGCACAGTATTTGAAATTAACGATAGAAAATAACAAACATGAAAAATATTCTTACCATTCTAAGCTTTTTATTCATCGCATCATTAAGCTATGGACAATCACCAACATACGATGATTTAAAAATTCTGTACGCTGATGCTAACTATGAAAAACTAGCAAAGGTTGCTTCTGGCTACACAGAAAAAGACAAGACTAAAAAGGACATCCTACCTTATATTTGGCTTTCTAAAGGCTTATACAAGATTTCATTGTCTGGTACTGATAATGAAAAGTTTAAAAATGCCTATAAGGATGCTATCAAGTACTTATCAAAAGGAATCAAGTATGATTTAAAGTACAACGAAGGTTCTACAATTGCAGAACACAAAGAATTTATTGATGAATTTCAATTGAGTTTATTTGAAGTTATTGACAACGAAGTATCTGACGAGAATTTTAGAAGAGCTTACGGTTGGTGTATCAAGTACCAAAAAATAACAACTAACAAAATCGGAGTTAAATACATGATGGGAGCTTGTAAATATAGCGACCAAGATAAACCAACTGCAAGAACATTGTGGCAAGAAGCTGACAAGATGTTGAAAGAGCTTACAACAACAGATGGTTGGAGTGAGGCTGATTTAAAAATGTTTAAATTAGGATTACTTTCTTCAGCTGAGGCATTAAAGAAGACGAGACAGGGAGACAAAGCACGAGCATTATTAAACAAGACTGCACAATGGTTTGAAGAAGATGCAGACTGGAAAGAAAGATACGATGAAATCGTAAATTAATCTCAATTAAAATAATTGAAAGTCATCTCCAATCTCGACTACGCTCGATGATTAGAGGTGACTTTTCTGTTTTTAACAATAGTCGTTGTAAAAGAATCTAAACCTTCTCAATAAATAGTCTTCTTCTGTCTTACCTTTGAACTATGAAGAAATATCTTCCCTATCTTAAAAATAAATTCATTCTTGCAAGTACTGTATTCCTCATCTATACACTTTTTTTAGACGAGAATGACATCTTCTCTGTGATTTCCAGAAAGTACAAACTCAGTCAACTCAAAGAGAAAAAAGCACTAATGATTGAAAACTTGGAAGAAACAACCATTGTCTTAGAGAAACTGAAGTACCCCAGTGAAATTGAGAAATACGCTCGCGAAAAGAAATTCTTCAAGAAAGACAATGAGGATGTGTTTGTGATTTTTGAGGAGTAATTTCGACTGGTCCATCGCTTCACTTTTTGACATATTCACCACTCTATAATTTGAAAATTAAATGAATTCTCACTGGATAGTCACAAACCTCCTTTCTGTTTAAAATACAATTCTTTGTAATAATTAATCACTCGGACATCTTTAAAATAAAATCGTGCAATTTGGTCGTAAGAAAAACCATTTTCCGCCATGTTCATAGCTCCTTCTTGGCACAAACCTACACCGTGACCAAAGCCACGCCCTTCTACAACGACATTATCTCCATCTAGATGTGTGCTGAAATAAATTGATTTCAAACGGAACTTCTTTCTTAAATCTCGCAATGGGATACCCAAAGAAGGATGAATAAAAAACGCTTTTCTTTGCTCTTGTTCAAAGTTGTACAACAAATTACCAATCTGATATTCCGTGACATTGTACTCTTTTTTTAAGAAAGTCTCCCAAGAAGATTTAGAAACTTTTTTTGTCCAAGTTGCCTGACGTGTATGAATGCAAAATGTATCAACAAAACTCTCTATGTAAGAAACAGAAGTATTCCAAACGTAGGATGCATCGCAAGTTTGCCCTCCGCAATTAGCAGAGAAATAAGATGTTACCAAATTATTTTTTACATCAACTAACACTTCTCCTTTGGTCTCTTTTACTGCCTGGCGTATCTTAGATGTATGTGTCAATTTCTTATGATATGCTTGGCAATGAACGCCATCGCAAACTTGAAATTTATCCTTTCTATGCCGTTTTTTATTCTTTAGCGCATAGGTTCGACTCATAATTGCTTGCACTTTGTAGTAATCTAAATATTTTCCTCCACCACCTTCAGATTCAATAACACCGGAGAGGTAATTCTCCATGTCAACTATATTCACCAAACGCAACCTTGATTTTGCAGCGGTCAATTCTAGTCCATCTTCATAGATTCTAGATTTAACATTTGAAATTGATGGAGAATATTTCAACGCAGAATGATTTTTACGTGGAACAAACTTTATTTTTTTAAAGGTTTTACTACCTCCAGCTTGCTCTAGCAGAACATTGCTCCCTGAAACCTTGATACTGATTTTCTCTCCAACTAACACCGTTCTGATAAAAGATGTATCTCCAAACAGGTTGTATTCTCCAGCAGAAGGTTGCAAAGTAATTCTTGAAATTTTCTTAGAATGAAAAACTCCAATGCGCATTTGTTGTGCAGAAAGATAGCTTCCAACAAGAATAAAGAATACCGTTATGAGATTTCGCACAGTCAAAAATACAATTCAGTTACAGACCGAAGTCATTGTTAATGAATAGTTTTCAACAAGGATTGTGCAACTTTTTTACTTGCTCCTCCTCCACCGAGAATTTGTTCTAATTTATCGTAGTCAGAAATTACTTTTTCACGGTATTTTTTGTCTTTTATTAAGCGTTCTACTTCGGCTTTAATTTGTACTGGGTTACATTCTTTCTGAATTAATTCTTTGACAACTTCTGCGTCCATGATTAAATTAACAAGTGAAATAAACTTCACTTTAATCAATCGTTTTGCAATGGAATAAGAAACTTGAGAGCTTTTGTAACATACAACTTGTGGAACTTTGAACAATGCAGTTTCTAAAGTTGCTGTCCCAGAAGTTACAACTGCAACATGAGAGTTAGACAGTAATTCGTACGTTTCTCCAAAAATAATTTTTGTGGATGGATTTAATTCTTTGTAAAATTCTTCAGACAAAGTCGGAGCACCAGCAATCACAATCTGGTGAGAAGTAAGCCCCTCCACCGCTTTCAACATAATGGGTAATTTCTTGCTCACTTCCTGCTTGCGACTTCCCGGAAGCACGGCTAATATTGGTCGTTCGTCTAAGCTATGTTTCTTGGAGAATTCTCCCGTAGTGTCAAAATTGTACTTTGCCGTTTCGTCCAACAGCGGATGACCTACATAATCAACGTCATAATCAAACTTCTTATAAAAATCTTTTTCAAACGGGAGAATGACGTACATGTGATCCACCACCTTCTTTATTTTATGTACACGATTTTGCTTCCAAGCCCAAACTTGCGGTGATATGTAATAATACACTTTGATTCCCTTTGATTTTGCCCATTCTGCAATTCTCAAATTAAACCCAGGATAATCAATCAATACCAATGCGTCTGGAGCAAATTCTTCAATGTCCTTTTTACAGAATGAGATGTTTCCGAGAATTGTTCTGATATTCATCAGCACCTCCAAGAAGCCCATAAAAGCTAAATCGTTGATGTGTCGAACTAAACCACCTTTTGCGATCGCTTGCATTTTATCACCTCCCCAGAAACGGAATTCTAACTCACCATTCTGATCAACTAATGCTTGCATCAGGTTGGACGCATGAAGATCTCCCGAAGCTTCTCCGGCAATGATGTATAATTTGGTTTTACTCATTAAAAGAACTTAATATAAATAATATAAGGAGCAAAAATTACGGTTCCGAGAATAACGCCCATTGCAAAATTGTATCGTTTCTTATTTAAGAATAAATAAAACCAACCAAGATTTGCAATGATAGCAATGGTGATGATTTTTATCTGATACGGTTTATTCAATGTGAATTTATGCCAGAGTTGCTCAAAGTAATAACTCTGCGTCAACGAAATCACCCATAAAACCAATGGTGCAAGAATTAAAGGAGTAATAATTCCCAAAAGAAGCCCTTTAGTGTGCTCCATTGTCCAGTTTCTCAAATTCATATTTTCCAGTTTTCTATTTCGTTCATTGCTTTGTGAGCTGTCATATCAAATTGTGTAGGTACAATTGTTGCGTATCCTTTTTCTATCCAATACAAGTCGGTGTCTTTGGTCGTGTCTTGCAAAACAAAATCTCCAGTCAACCAATAATAATCGTTATTAAAAGGATCTTTTCTTTTGTCAAATCTGTCATCCCAAAATGCGTGTGCTTGCTTACAAACTTCAATTCCTTTAACCTCACCAATTGGCAAATCAGGAATATTTACATTCAAACAAACATTCTTAGGCATTCCCTTCTCCAGAACTTTTGCAACTACTTTTTTCACCACTTCAATTGCATTCGTAAAATCTGCATCAGCAGCATAATCGTATAAAGAAAACCCAATAGACGGAATTCCCTCCATTGCTCCTTCTACTGCAGCAGACATTGTACCAGAATACAGCACATTCGTAGAAGTATTTGCACCGTGATTGACTCCTGATACAATTAAGTCTGGTGTCCTATGAAGAACTTCGTAAATACCTAATTTTACACAATCAACGGGAGTACCAGAGCAAGCATATGCTTCAGCACTTTCAAAAAAATTCCCTTTTTTCAATCGCAAAGGCTCATTAATCGTAATTGCGTGTCCCATTCCAGATTGTGGAGAATCGGGAGCAACAACTACAACGTCTCCAAACTCAAGCATTGCTTCTTGTAAAGAAAAAATGCCTTTTGCTGTTATTCCATCATCGTTGGTGACTAATATTAATGGTTTTTTTGACTCCATTTGTTTGTGTAATTCAATTTATTGCGAAAGTAAGGAATTTTTATAATTATAGTACAGGTTGATCGCGGCCACCCCGTACTATAATTATAAAAAAACATTAATATCTTCTAACAAAGGTTATCTTTTCGTTAAAACCGTACCAATTCCCTAATAATTCTTTATTTTTACCCTTTTGCAATTAACAAGTAGATTATCAGCGCATGACAACGGCCCAATTACTTCAAACAGTTAGAGATATTACTCAATCCAACATTGAATACCTTTCAAAGTACGGGAAAAAACTGAGTGAATCTCAACTGAACTGGTCCCCAAATAATGCGACTTGGAATGTTTCACAGATTTTAGCTCATGTTAATGAGTACGGAACATATTACCATCCAACTATCAAAAAAAAAATTGAGAATACACGATTCACTTCTACAAAAGAAGCTTTTATTAGTTCTCCTTTAGGTCGTTCCGCTTGGAAATCAATGAAATTGGGAAGAGCGAATAATGTTAAACGCAAATTTAAAGCTCAAAAAGGTTATAATCCATCCAATGATTCTTCTTTAATAAAAGGAAATGAAGTCGATACTTTCATAGAACAACAAAAAGACTTTCTTTCTATAATAGACCTTGCGGCAACTGTCAACCTCAGAAGAGTTAAAATTCCAATATCGATTTCTAAGATTGTAAGATTGCGTTTGGGTGACGCTTTGTTATTCGTCACTTATCATAATCAACGGCACATTCAGCAGATTAAGAATTTGCGAGATGCTCGAAATTTTCCGCAGAAATAATGTTTACGGCCTATTGCAAGGTGAGCATTGCTCCTGTTCGTTCTGAAGGAAAAGATCAAGCAGAAATTGTTACTCAATTACTTTTTGGAGAATTAATAACGGTCGAAGAAATTAATGAGCCTTGGGCAAAAATCACCACTCAAACAGATGCTTATTCTGGATACATTGATTGTAAGCACTTTGAAAAACTGAGCGATAAAGAAACTAAACGTTGGCTAAATAGTTTTACATATCTAACTGATAGAGAGCGGACTATACACTCCTCAGAAGGAGAGCAAAGAATTTGTAGGGGTTCGTTCGTTCCTCAAAACGAAGGTAGTTTCCAGATTGCTGAGAAAGAATTTACATTTTTAGATTCTCCGCAAGAAAGTTTTAATTCTCCAGTAGAATACGCACAAGACTACCTCAATACGCCCTATCTTTGGGGAGGAAAATCACCTTTCGGAATAGATTGTTCTGGATTGACGCAAGTCATTTATCGCTTGTTTGATATTAATCTTCCACGAGATGCTTCGCAACAAGTTGTTGTTGGCTATAACGTCGATTTTGAAGAAATACAAGAGAATGATATTGCGTATTTTGAGAATAGTAAAGGAAACATTACGCATGTTGGTATTTTAGATGGAAAGGGGAACATTATTCATGCTTCAGGTCATGTGAGAATGGATCAATTAACGAAAGAAGGGATTGTCCGTAAGGAAAATGGTGAGATTACGCATCGATTGAATTGTGTGAAGCGGGTTCTTTAGGGTTGAGAACTGAAAGGTTTAAATTGATGTTTATATTTTTTACAGAGAACCACAGAGAAGACACAGAGGTTCGCAGAGAATTAAAAAG
>DQTF01000124.1 GCA_015662935.1 Crocinitomicaceae bacterium
CGTTAAATGCACAACAAAACATTGTAAATGGAGATTTTGAGGCTGCCATGTCAGGTGCTGGATTTGTGTATACTTACCAAACTATAGGTTGGAACTTTTTAATTAATGGAGGTCCTGAAGTTGCAGCTTTTGAAGGTGCTCAGGCAGCAAAACTAGTTACTACTGCTGATGCAGGTTTAAATGGTGCTTTAGGTTGGGGTAATGATACTATCTCAGGTATTGCTCAACAAGTTTACACTGGTGCATTTACAAATCCAGAGTTTGTAACAGTTGACTTTGCTTATAAATTTACTTCTGTAGGAGGTGATAAAGGATTAATTCAGGTTGCAATCAATGATACCATGGCTGCAGGGAGTGCTGATGATGTGAATTTGTTTTTTGGTGTAATGGAATTTACTGCTGATGTTGCGGCTTGGACGCCAGCTCAGTTATTGATGACTGCATCGGGAAGTACAGGAACTGCTAATAGTATGTCTATTATTGCTGTGTATTCACAGGCAGGTGTATTTGATGCAAATACACCGAATGCTGGAACTACATTGTGGTTAGATGGTTTTGTCTTAGGAGCAACAGCTTTAGGGTTAGATGAAGAAGCTGCTTTAACAGCAAAGGTTTACCCAAACCCAACTTCAACAGTATTGAATGTTAACACTTCAAGTGCAGTTACAACTGTTTCTATTCTTTCGTTAGACGGTAAGGTGTTATCAACAACTAACATGAATGGAACTTCAACTTCAGTTGATGTATCAACTTTAACTTCAGGAGTTTATTTCTACGAAATCGTTGCAGAAGATGGTAACGTAATCAGAGATACTTTTGTTAAAAAATAATTATTGAGAACTTTTCTCATTAATATGGAAATGAGCGACTATGTGTAGTCGCTCATTTTTTTTTGAAAAAAAAACCTCAGAAGTTTTGGTTTAGAAAAAAGTTGTTATCTTTGCGCTCACCAAATAGGTTGGTGATATAGCTCAGTTGGTAGAGCAATGGACTGAAAATCCATGTGTCCTTGGTTCGATCCCGAGTATCACCACAAAAAACGTTAATTCTTCGAGTTAGCGTTTTTTTATGCGTTATGGTTTTGTTCTCACCAGCTTAGCGCTAACGCTTGCTTGTTAAAGTTGACATTTTAAGGTTCGTAAGAAAAATGGATGTAATAAAAGTCTAAACCCAAACTTTCGCGCCTTCCGAACAGTTTTTACAGATGTCAATCTCATTTCTATTCGATAAAATTGCTTGCCGGAATGAGCGATACTTTTCGCTATTCCATGTCTTTTTGAAGGTCTGATCACCAATCGAGCCTAAAACGTGTTGAGCATCTTTATCAAAGCAGCAAGGAACTATTTTTCCGTCCCATGTCAACACACTAGAAGACCACATTCTCCAGCAATGATTACCTGTTTTGTATTTGAGTTTATAAGTTCCGTTCGCTTGTAGTTTGTAACGAGAATACTTTTCATTTTCCGGCATTAGTGGATTTCCATTCTCATAATCGTAAAGCTGAGCAGATTTGATTCTTACTTCATCAATGCCCATTTCTTTTCCAAGTTCAAATACTTGTGGAATTTCATGTTCGTTTGGTTTAACAGCTAAAAATTGAAAAATAAGATGTGGCGTTGATGAATTTAATTTTTTCTTTGCTTCAATTAAAAATTCTGTTCCTTGAATGACCTTATTTAGCTCTCCGTTGATTCGGTAATTTTCGTAGGTTTCTTGTGTCAGTCCGTCAATGGAGACAATCAAACGGTCCAATCCTGATTTTGCTATTTCTTCTGCTTTCTGCTGGTCAATAAAATGAGCATTGGTAGAAGTAGCCGTATAAATCTTATTTTTCTTCGCTTCTTTGATTAATTCTAAAAATTGAGGATGCAGAAAAGGTTCTCCTTGAAAGTAATAATTGATGTAGAAAACGGACCGTTTTAATTCTTGCAACATTTTTTTGTGCAAATTTAAATCCAATTTCCCGGTTGGACGCGTAAACTGTTTTAAACCACTTGGACATTCAGGACAACCTAAATTACAAGCAGTCGTTGGTTCAATGCTCAACGAAAAAGGCATCCCTTTATGTTTCGCTTTTTTCATTAGTTTTGAAAACAAATAACTCGACTTCAGTAGTAGAAGATTCGTCATTCTGAAAAAAGTCAGATGTTGAACGATATTTATAGTGTCTTTGATGTTCAAGATACTCAAATGTAGTTTTGTTATTTGATAAAACAATGCAAATTGTAACTATTTATAGAGTTAATAGTCATAATTAAGCACAATTGTAATTAATTAAGAATAAGCAGCGAATGAAATCATTGAATTATTACCTCACTTTTATTGTCTTCGTCACGTCCTTCATTGTGACTTCTCAAACGACATTCTTCATTAAAGAATTTGAGGCAGAATCGGGAATTCCTTTTGTAAAAGTGATCCCTGATAATGGTTCACCTTTCTTAAGTGATATCGATGGGAGAATTGTTCTTTCTGAAAATGTGCATACGTTTACCTTGCATTATGCAGGTTTCAAGGATACGTTAATTCAAAAAGATCAAATTTTAGGTTCAGTTATTTTTATGGTTGCTGGTTATCAAGCCATTCAAGAAGTTGTTGCAGTTGCAGGTGAAAACCCAGCACATCGAATCATGTCGCAAGTAATAAAAAACAGAAAGAAAAATCATCCTTTGAAGAACGATGCGTTTACCTATACTAGTTATAGCAAATTTTGGTTTGACTTGGTTCCTGACTCTAGCTTCACAAAAAAAGTAGAAGAGAATGATTCTTCTTCAGTTAAAATGCAGCAATTTTTAGATGAGCAGCATTTATTTATGCTTGAATCTGCTTCAAAGAGAACAGTCGATCCTCCAAATTATGACAAAGAAGAAATCACAGCCTACAAAGTGTCTGGTTCTAAAAACCCGATGTTTTCAACTTTTGCAAACTCAATGCAATCATTTAGTTTTTATGATGTTCAAGTTGATTTAATTGGAACAAACTACATTAATCCACTCGCAAAAGGTGGTTTAAGAAGGTATTTATTCATTCTCGAAGACACAACAGTCAATAATTCTGATACCACATTCACTATTTTTTATAGACCAAGAAAAGGAAAGGTTTTTAAGGGAATGATTGGTCGCCTATACATTAATACAAATGGTTTTGCCATAGAAAAAGTTACAGCTTCACCATATAATGATACTACTGGAATTACAATTGGTATTGTTCAGGAATATGAATTTTTAGAGAATCGAAAATGGTTTCCAACAAAGTTGAGTACTGAAGTAAATTTTGGATCGACAGGAGCTATTATAATTGATGGAGGAACTCTTGTCGGTCAAGGTTCAACCTACATAAAGACAGTTGATTTTGTTGATGAAAAAGTTAAGCATAAAAACAACGATAATATCTCCGTTTACACAGCAGACAACTCAGTGAATGTGAAAGAAGAAGTATGGGACGAAGTAAGGGAGTATGAATTAACCAATCAAGAAGAAAGAACTTACGAAATGGTTGATAGTTTGTCCGACAAACACAAGCTGGATTATAAATTAGACTTATTGACAGAACTTTTAAACGGAAAAGTTCCTCTGGGCAATTTTAATTTGGATTTAGGTCGTCTTTTTGGTTATAACCTATACGAAGGTTTTCGTTTGGGGTTAGGACTAGAAACTTCAAAAAATATGATGAAGAATGTCACTATACGAGGTTACGGGGCTTATGGATTTGGAGATAAAGATTGGAAATTTGGAACCAGTTCCACTATTCACCTTCTGCGAAGAAAGGGCATGAAAATCGATTTGAAATATCAGCAAGATGTATTGGAAAGAGGCGGAATTTCGTTTACTAAAGACGGCTTTAACCTAACTAATCAATCTGTATACAGAGATTTTTTCATTAAAAATATGGAAAAACAACGATTGGGAGAAGTGTCTTTTTCTATTGATGTTAAATCTAATATTACGGCAAGAGTTTTTGGGAACTATCAACGAATTTGGTTTACGAAGAATTATGAATTTCACCCAATTAACCCTACTGTTTTTAGTAATACAAATGATTTTGACATCGCAGAAACAGGAATTGAAATTCAATGGGATATACGTGAAAAAAACATGATGTTGGGAACTCGAAAAGTGTCTTTAGGAACAAGGTATCCTAGAATTAAGGTTAAAGCAGTCAAAGGTTGGAATGATTGGTTTGAAAGCAACTATGATTATTACCGAATCAATGCGGAAATTTCTCAGACAGTTTCATTTATTAGCTTGGGTAAATTCTCTTGGAAAATTGAAGGAGGTACAACCGTTGGTGATGTGCCATTGTTCTTAAACCATGTTGGGAACGCAACGGGTTTAAATTGGAATATTAGCGCGAATCAAACGTTTCAAACAATGTTACCGGGAGAGTTCTACTCTTCTTCTCAAGCAGCACTTTATACCCACTTTACATTTAAGAACATTCACACCAAAGCCACTTGGAATGAACCAAAGATTACATTGCATCATGCAATAGGTTACGGAGAATTTCTGAACCGAGGTCAACAATTGGCGTTGTTTCAAACGATGGAAAAAGGATACACAGAAGGCGGAATTATTCTCGATGGTATTTTGACAACTTCAAATGTATCAATTGGACTAGGTGGTTTTTACCATTACGGCGCATATGCAAATCCAGACTGGAAGAAAAACATTGTTCCAAAAATATCTATTGCGATTAGAATTGACTAGCGAAGAAGGTTTACGGTGCCGGTTAAAATTGTTTCTGGATTTATGGGTTCGCAAGAGATGTAAGTAATCTTCCAAACATAAACTCCATCTTGGGCAATTTCTCCTGAGGGTATTTTTCCATCCCAAGAATCTGTTTGATTTGTTGTCGAGAAAATTAATTCACCCCATCGATTATAAATTTCAAACAACCATTCCTCTGCCATGAAATAAACAATCGGTTTAAATTCTTGGTTGAACTTATCATCATTTGGAGTAAAGGCATTCGGGACAAAAATAGTAAACGGTTCTACATAGATATCTAATCTAGAACTATCTTTGCAACCAAATTCTGAAGTAACTATTTGCAAAGTATGATGATTCCCATCAGATAAAAATAAGTGGACAGGGTTCATTTCTGTACTTGAAAATGTACTGTCGTCAAACCAATATAAATACGAGTCAGCAAGTTGCGATTGATCTATGAACTCAACCTCAGAATTGCAAATTTCAACGGAAAGTGGAGTTGCTGTATACTCAGAAGTTGGTTTTGGGTGAACCTCAACTAAATCTTGCTTTGTTAATGTTAAGGTATCAATGCATCCCGCAGCAGTCATTATCGTTAAAGTTATAGGATAGTTACCTGGGATGTCATAAACATGATTAGGGCTTGTATCGTTAGAAGAATGGCCATCTCCAAAATCCCAAGTGTATGCAATTGATGTCTCAGCAAAACTCAAATTTAGAAACTGCGCATTAAAAGGTGTACACTGCAATCCATCTTCAATTAAAAAATTGATTTGAGGTTCTTGATAAATGTAGATAGGATGAGTTATGGTTTCAAAGCAATTGCCATGAGCTCCTGTTAACGTAATAGGTAAAGATCCGGTTGCAAGGAAAGTAACTCCAAATTCCGAAGTGTTGTTTGAAGATGTTGGTGTTGCTAAAGAACCAAAATCCCACGTAAAGACAGATCCTGTTGGTCCTGTTACCTGTCCGATAAAATCAAAACTGTTATTCTTGACGCATAATGAATCTTGAGAAGTAAATTCTACGGTCAATGGAATATTGATGATAATTTCTTCCTGAACCGTATCAGAACAAGTCGGAGTTGAACTTGCCACTAAGGAGACTATATATGTTCCTGGAGAATTATAAATATAAAAAGGACTGTCTTCAATGCTGATATCCGAAGAAATTGCAGGATCACCAAAGTCCCAATCGTAGGAAATCGCATTTTGAGAATCATTTCCAAACTGAACATCGAGACCATTGCATTCTATATCTGCTGGCAGAATTATTTCTGCAATTGGTTCAGGAAAAATAAATACGGAATCAGTATAGCTTGCCGAGCAGAAATTATTCTCCGCATTAATGGTGACAGGGATAAAGCCAGTAGTAGAAAATTGTACGCCATTTACATTTTGTCCAGTTGCGTTCACGGGAGTTGCATTGTTGCCAAATCCCCAAGAATATGTACTCGTTGCATAGGTTGAACTCCCAACAAAATCAAAACTATTACCAAAGATGCAAAGTGAATCATTGGAG
>DQTF01000092.1 GCA_015662935.1 Crocinitomicaceae bacterium
ATCCATAATGATTAAGTTAAAATTCACATCTCTTTGCGTTAATGCGTAAGGCATGAATGTATTTAATCGTGGGTCATTGTTATTTGGTCTAAATGAATTCACAGACATTAAGTTGTATTGATTTTCGTTATAGAATTCTTTTTGAATACTATTTGAGCAACCGTTGCTTCCTTTAGAATAAAGTTCAATTGTTTGCATTCCTTTCTTAAAAAAGTGAGCGTTAACTTTCTGACCTTTGTATTCATTAGTATTAATGATCCATGTTAAATTAGAACCAGAAATACTTGATAAAGTTGTTGTAGGTAAACCGTCTTTAAATTTATTGTCTTGGTCAATACTAAAGTCAACCTTAGGTAACGCTTTTACATAAAAAGTAGATGTTTCGGTTGATGCTTCTGAACTCAATTGGTATTTGCCAGACTTGTAAAGAATCACATCAACTCCTGTATTAGATGGGATAATCATGTCTTTGCCGATACCTGATAAGTTTAAATCAACGTTGTTTGTATTGTCAATATGAATTTTTTCTCCAACACAAACTTCAGAAATTAAAGGGATTTGAAACTTAGTCTCATTTGTCTCCGTTGTATTTTTATGAGAAGGATTCGTTTCCACAATCTTAATCTGATTAGGAGTTGTTTCTTCCATGAAGTCTTGAATATCAATAGTCTCTGCGTTACTCTTATTTAAATCAGCAGAAATATTTTCTTCATTACTTATTTCTCTTGAAGTTTCATTAGTAAGTGCTTCATTTGAAGTTACTTGAGAAGTTTTTTGAGGAGTAGTAACCTTTTCTGTTTTAGTAGTATTGTCTCTTGCTGTATTCTCCGAAATTTGTTCCGTTTTAATAGGAGCGGCATCTTTTTTAAAGATAATGTAGCTAGATATTGTTGCAACTGCAATTACTGAAGCAGCAGCAATCCATTTGAAAGAACCACCAGTAGAACTAGCCGGCATTACTTTATCTAACTTAGAACTCATTGCAGTCCAAGCATTAGGATTGTATGGAGCTTCAAATTGCTCTAAACTTTCTTTAATACTGTTTTCTAAATTATTTTTCATCTTATTCAATATTCATAAATTTCTCTTTTAAAACTTTCTGCAGATTTAATTTTGCTTTTGACAAATTAGATTTGGAAGTACCTTCACTAATCCCCAATATTTCCGAAATCTCTTTGTGTGTATATTCTTCAAGAACATACAGACTAAAGACTGCTTTGTATGCGGGAGAAAGCGAATTAATAGCATCCATTGCTATTTCTGCCTTGATTCCAACAAACTCGACTTCTTCTTTAATAATCATTGGGTCTTCTGCACCCAATTTAAAGTCTTCGTCTTTGTCAGTTAACATCGGATTCTTTTTGTTTTTCCGAATGGCGTCTATGGCAGTATTTGCCATAATTCTTCTAATCCATCCTTCAAAGGATCCTTTGTAATCAAATCTATCCAGTTTTTCAAAGATCTTAATGAAACCTTCTTGGAGAACTTCTTCTGCTGAGTCTCTGTCAACAGAGTAGCGCATACATACGCCAAGCATTTTACCATAATAAAGCTTAAACAATTCCTCTTGAGAACGTCGTTTGTTCTCTAAGCATCCTTTGATAATTAACTTTAAATGTTCTTTATTCTCCACATTGTTTTCGTTGGTTAGACGCTCGCTTTTTTGATGGGTTGCTTTTTATTGATTAATAAGTATTTGAAAGCGATAAATATAATGATTTGATTTGAAATTATACGCAGTTATTTTTTACAGAAGAATTAGCAGATGGATGCTTGACAAAAAAGATGAGGAAATTGTAGAATTTCAATACAATTATATTAATTTTATAACCAATACTTTTTAAATTCATATCAAACTAAAATAAAATGAAAGTAACTGTTGTAGGAGCAGGTAACGTTGGCGCAACTTGTGCAAATGTATTAGCTCACAAAGAAATTGCAAATGAAATTGTCTTATTAGATATTAAAGAAGGATTTGCCGAAGGTAAAGCTTTAGATATCTGGGAGACTTCTCCAATTAACTTATACGATTCAAGAACTATTGGCTCTACGAATGATTATTCAAAGACTGCTGATTCTGACGTAGTCGTTATTACTTCAGGTCTTCCAAGAAAACCAGGTATGTCACGTGATGATTTAATCGCAACAAATGCTGGTATCGTGAAAATGGTAACAGAAAATGTAGTGAAGCATTCTCCTAATGCAAAAATAATCTGTGTTTCTAATCCTTTGGATGTGATGACGTATTGTACTTATTTAACGGCTAAGATCGATCCAAATAGAGTGTTCGGAATGGCAGGAGTTTTAGATACAGCTCGTTACCGTTCATTTTTAGCAGAAGAATTAAATATTTCTCCTAAAGATATCCAAGCAGTTTTGATGGGTGGACACGGTGATACAATGGTTCCATTACCAAGATACACAACAGTTGGTGGAATTCCAGTAACTGAGTTGATTTCTGAGGAGAAATTAAACGAAATCATAGAAAGAACAAAGTTCGGAGGTGGAGAAATCGTTAAATTATTAGGTACATCTGCATGGTATGCTCCAGGAGCTGCAGCTGCTCAAATGGTGGAGGCAATCGTGAGAGATCAAAAAAGAATTTTTCCGGTTTGCGCTTGGTTACAAGGTGAATATGGAATGAGTGATATTTATTTAGGTGTACCAGTTGTTCTTGGTAAGAACGGTATCGAAAAAATAATTGAACTAGATCTTAATGAAGAAGAGAAAGCTATGCTTCAAGAGTCTTCTGAAGCAGTTAGAGGAGTAATGTCAGTTTTAGATAACATGAATATGACAGCTTAATTTTTTTAATAACTTTCTAAAATCCCAGATCTTCTTGTAATTTCTGGGATTTTTTTATGGAATAATTATTGAGTTTGCATCATATATAATATATGAAGAAATACATTTTATATCTTTTCGTCTTTTTGGCTAGTTTTTCTTTTAGTCAAAAGAATGTAATTGTTGTTCTTAAACTTACAGATAAAGGAAATGGTGATGCAGTCAGAAACGCAAAAGTTTCCGTTAATAATAATGACAGCACTTTTCAACTTGTTTCAAATGTTTTAGGAGAAGTGAAGTTTCAATCAGAAAATGGTCAACCTTTAATGATTTCCATTTCTCACTATAAGTATGAAAACATAAAATCAATAGAGCGAAAAATTTCATTGAAGAATCATTCTGATACTGTTATTTATTCATTTAGAATGAAATATTTAAAAGAGCAACAACTTGATGCTGTTATTGCTTCTGCTCCAGGGGTTCCACAAGTTGTTTATGGTTCGGAACAATTGCATGTGTCAGATTTCGAATTGCTAGGCAATGATGATTTATTATTGTTAACCTATCCCAAACGGTTAAAAAAAGGAAGTCAATTACTAGTGTATGATGGATTAAAAGTAAAAAACACTTTTGAAATACCTGACAATGGCGAAGAATTAATACATGATTATAGAGGTAATCCTCATGTTGTTTGTGAAAACAACGTGTATGGAATTCACGTATCTGATGATGAAATTGGGTTTTCTGTTGCAGAAAAAAAGTATTACATGAAATACATTGCTCCAATTGTTGATACCAATAAAACGAAGATGTATTTTTCTAATTTTAACAAAGATTATCCTGCGTTTGAATATTATTCTTTTGATAATGTGGACTCAACCTATACTGAGATTCTAAAAATCAAAGACGACTTGATGATGGAGCTTTATCGCTCAGAATATAAGTGGGTAGATGTGAGAACGAAGCTATGGGCAAAGAATAAAGAAATTCAAACAGGGATAGATGCCGAAATTTGGGTGGGAGCAAATTATTTTACACAGTCTTTATATTATAAAGAATTATATGCTCCAATGTTCCAAAGAAACGACAGCTTGTTTGTTTTTGACTATTATAAAGATCAGTTGAGAGTATTTAATCAATTGGGAGAACAAATTGACAGTGTGGAGATTTATCATCACTATAACAAACGAAAAACGGGTTGGAAGAAAAATTTAATTCAAGACAAAGCAACAGGACAAATTTATGCGTTGTTTGATCGTGCTGGTTGGACTTTCTTGGGTAGAATAAATACCAAAACAGGTGAGATAAGAGAACAGATTAAATTGGAATACCGATATGTACATGATGTGGCAATAAGAGCTAATCAAGTCTATTATATTTATAGACCTTACGAATCAGCTCAAAAGAAATTTTTGTATAAAGAAAGACTTCCTTATTGAAGCTCAAATCGAATAGGAATTTGAAGTTTTGATTTAACTCGCTCAAAATTGACTTTTTTAGGAGTCCAATTTTTAAAGGACTTAACAACTCGAAGAGCTTCTGCATCTAGTTCTGGATGAACACCTTTTGAAACTTCAGCACTTAAAATTTCTCCTTGAATACCAACCACAAATTGTATAATAACAACTCCTTCTATTTTTTTGTCTCTTGCTGATTTTGGATATTTTAAGTTCTGATCAATAAATTTTTGCATTTTTTTAAATCCACCTTTATATTCCGCATTCTTTATTCTTCGTTTTAAACCAAATTTTTCAAAGTAATCAAAATCTTCATCTGTAAACTGGTACTTTGAAGAGATCATTTTGCTGGCAACTTTTGTTCTCTTACTTTTTGTATTAGTTGATCTTTTAGTTTTTGTCTTTGTTGAAGA
>DQTF01000111.1 GCA_015662935.1 Crocinitomicaceae bacterium
GACCTTCTAACAGAAAACGGGATTAACAACTTCAGAGCGAAATTAGAAAGTGAAGAGGGTAAAGATTTAGCCAAAGAATTAGGCCTTGACCATTTTCAAATGGAAGAATTCATTGCATCTTTATCCAATTCTCAAAATGTATTGTTTCACGATTGGGTCAATCAGAATGCATCACTTAAAAGCATCCTTTTTAATCAAAAATTGGTCAAGTTTGAGGACACAGCAAATCATTTGAAGCATCAATTCTTCGAAAAGTTTCAAGAATTCATTTCTCCTGCATTGAGTGAGAAACTGCTAAAATATGCCGGAGAAAAAGATTTAACAACGCTTGAAAAAGTATTTTCTTATGTGTGTTTATTGGATAAAAAACATCGATCCACCGCGGAGGACCAATTATTCCAATCGATAAAAAAGAAGGTTGAGAAAACAGTTGCAAATAGCAAAATTGTAGAGAATGAAACGGCATTGGTAGAAGCAATTCAACCATTATGTGACGATAAAATAATTGCATGTATTAATTCCTTATCTCGTGCATCTTATTCTTTAAAACTCGCGTATGTTGATGATGTATTAGCTGTTTTAAAATTTAAATCATGCACACCTAGATTTGCAAATTGGATTCTGAAAAGGTTAGAGGTAGTCCAATTAAACAAAGAGCATGAATTTAAGATTATTGATCTTAGAAAAGACTTAAAGGAGGGAGAATTACAGGTTCGCAACCACGGAAAAGGAAGAGCACCCATCAAATGGGGAAGCATTGCTACTTTTGGATTAATTGCCCTGGTTGCAGGACTAACATTTTGGGTAGTCAAGTTTAAACCATTCAGTGATGTGGAAGAACCGCTGTTTGACAATGAGACATCCTTTATGCAATTCTCCAAAGAAGAACGAAAGAAAATTGATTCTTTGCTGATTCACATGAACGGTAACTTAGAAGAAGACGATTTGATGATAGATCAAGGAATTCCGTTAATTGGAGAAAGCGACCAATTGACCTTGCGAAAGAATTTTGAAAACGAAGAATTGGAGCAACTTTATACTGATTTCATCGCAGATGCAGACCTTCGAGAAGGGTTGTTGCAAGATTCTTGTACAAATGGAGTTCCTTTTTCTCCACTAAAAGGAACAGAAGATCTCGGCGATGTAAAAGGAGATGTCAATGCAATGATTAAGAATGAGTCAGAATACGATGCGATAATTATTGTCGCTGAACCGAGTAAAAAAGGAGCCGTTTATTCTTTGCTTATCAAAAAGGGAGCAACCAAAAGTTTTCTTTTGAAAAAGTACCAGTATGTAATGGTTATTGCCGGGAATGATTTTCAAACGTATGAATCACCAAAAGGAATTTCAAAGGATCAATTACCTTCCGAAGATTTTAGCCACTACTTTTGCGACATTGATTTTAACTATAAACAGTCCATCAATACGGTCTATCAATTATTAAATATTCAGAATGGCAAAGTAAAACTTTTACTGATGGGAGACAAAGGCTCTATGTTTCATGTTGTTGATATCAATGCTGTTTTAGAGGAGGTTTAAAATTAATTCCTCACCTTTGTCACATGATTTTATACAACGTAACAGTTAGCATCGATAAAGCAGTTCACCTTAAATGGTTAGATTGGATGCGCACAACGCACATTCCAGATGTAATGAAAACAGGTTGTTTTAGAGAATGTAGAATTTCTCGTGTGCATGGAGAAGAAGAAGGAGGGATGACCTTCGCGATTTCTTATGTTGCACCAACGCAAGAAGCCTTTGATAACTATCAAGAGAATCATGCAACAGACTTACAAGAGGAACACACGACAAAATTTAACGGAAAGTTTGCCGCATTTAGAACGATGTTAACCATTATTGAAGAATTTAGCGCATGAGTGTAAAAGCAAAAAAACATTTAGGGCAACACTTTTTGAAGGATGAAGAAACCTGTGAGAGAATAGCCAACCAATATAAATCACACCAAGATTGTAATAAAGTGTTAGAAATAGGCCCTGGAATGGGAGCCTTAACAAAATATTTATTAGGCAATGAGCTAGATCTTTGGGTCATGGAAATAGACACTGAAAGCATCACTTATTTGCAAGAACATTTTCCTGTTTTGGAGAATAAAATCATTGAAGCTGATTTTTTGAAATCAAATTTGAGTGAATTAATGGGTGAAGAGCGATTTTCTGTTGTTGGGAATTTCCCTTATAATATTTCTTCTCAAATTCTTTTTAAATGTTTAGAGTACCGCAATCAAATTCCTGAAATTATGGGTATGTTTCAGCGAGAAGTTGCGTGGAGAATTGCAGAAAAACCAGGAACGAAACAATACGGAATTTTGAGTGTGTTTATGCAAGCATATTACGACATTGAATATTGCTTTACCGTAGACGAACACGTTTTTGACCCGCCACCAAGAGTAAAATCGGGTGTTATTCGTTGCACGAGAAATGCACGAGAAAAATTACCTTGCGATGAAGTACTTTTTAAGCAAGTGGTAAAAATGAGTTTCAATCAACGAAGAAAAACAATTCGAAATTCTATCAAAGCATTGCTAAAAGGCAACAAGGTCGATCATCCGTTTATGGCGTTGAGACCAGAGACTTTATCCGTTGACCAATTCATTGAACTGACATTATTAGTCGAGAATTTAGAACCTGTAGATTAAGAATTCACTCAAATCATTGTTTTAATTAAAGAAAATCGCTTTATTTGTAGCAGAATTAAACAACACAGTTATGACACTTTATAAATTTTTCTGGGGATTAGGTGACCTTTTAGATTACACATTCACGCCTTTGCAAGAAGATGTTATGGGAAATGTGATTAATTACATATTCATGATAGGTATTGCATCAGGATTATTATTCTGGTTGTTTACACAAAAGAAATTAAGTGATAAAGCAGCAAACGACCCAAATCAATTGAAGTGATCGTTTGAAAAAAAGATATGTAAGGTTGTTCAGAAATGAACAACCTTTTTTTATGCATTAATTTTTATATTTACAGTATGAGTAAATTTAGTGTCATTATCACAGCCGGAGGAATTGGAAAAAGAATGGGGTCAACACTCCCAAAACAATTCATCGTTATCAATGGTAAGCCGATACTCATGTACACTATTGAGAAATTCTATCATTTCGACCCTAAAATTCAAATCATTGTAACGCTCCCCGAAGAATGGAAAGAATATTGGGAAGCATTGATTGTAGAGAATGATTTCAAAGTTCCTCATCGAGTTGTTTCAGGAGGAAAAGAAAGGTATCATTCGATAAAAAACGCGTTGGAATATTGCTACGGAGATTACATTTCAATTCACGATGGGGTTCGACCTCTTGTGAACCAACAAACCATGAAAAATTGCGTTAAGAAAATCAGAAATTTTGATGCCGTTATTCCTGTTGTTGCAGTATCTGATTCTTCGCGGAAGAAAGATGGAACTACAACCAAGACTGTTAATCGTGCTGACTACTTGTTGGTGCAAACTCCTCAGTGTTTTAAGAAAGAGGTAATCACTAAGGCTTATGAACAAGAGTACCACAAAGGGATAACAGACGATGCAAGTTTAGTGGAGCAGGCTGGTTTCGTGATCTCAACAGTTGACGGGAATGATGAAAACATCAAAATAACCTGTCAAACCGATTTACATTTCGCAGAATTGTTTTTAGGTTAAAATATATTACGTATTAATTTATTATGGTTTTCTTTTATGAATTCCTAAATAAGTCACCTTATACGCCCAATCTGCATTTTCAACAGTAAGATTAGGAACGTTTGGTTTTAATTTTCCAGAATTGCTTGTATGCAAAACCTGCGTAAATTCTTCCATTAATTTAATTGCACCATTTTGTAATTCTCTCGTAGAATAGAACTCCACTTTGTACCAATGTCTTCTCGCGTTTTTGAATAACTGAAAAGGATTTGATTTCAATTGAGCAATTTCAAATGTGGGGTTGTTGCTAATTCCTTCTATGCTAACAATAGGGTGAACTTTTCCGTCTTCAAATTTATACTTTGGATCGTCGAATTTAACTGAAGGGTCATTATTGGACGATCCATCCTCAAATTTACATTCAAAAGCAGTTTTTTTATGATCGACAACATATCTGATACAAGAATCACTTTCGTATAAGTTTCGCCAATGAACAGATGAGTTTCTAACCCAGCCTAATACTCGTTCTTTGTTCTTACTGATTAACGCATAATTTTCCAGATAAACCTGTTTGGAGCGATTTTTAACTTGCCATTTTTGAGGTGTTAGTTGTAATTTTCTTAATTCTTCCTTCTCAAAGAAAGATTGCACATTCTTATATTGTTTTTGATAGTTGTTGAGATAAATACCTCTGTCCCACCACCAGTGCAAACCTGTTCCAAAACCACCCATCATAGAAGTTGCCCAAAGGTCATTGTGAAAGGTAATATCTGTACAGCAAAGTAAAGGAAGTTGATTTCCTCCATCTCCAATTTCTTCAATAATCAAAGGTTTATTTATTTTACGCCACATTTTCTGTGTTTTTATGTGCCGTCTTTCAAAGTTCAAATAGGGTCGAGATCCATATGTGTGCAAGGTTGTAATATCGCACTCATTAAAGATTCCATTCTTTGACTTGTTTATTTCATAACTAGGAAGCACAGCGTATGCAACAGACATTAATACCCGATCATTGCGCAAGTCCTTCTTAATATAACTCACATTTTGATTGAACCAATCTTTAAAAATGATATTGTGTTGTTTTGCCATTACACCAGAAATGGGAGCGCCAGATTTATGCATCCATCGGTCAGCTTCTTGGTATTCGTAAAAGCTAAAGCTGGGAGAATAGGCCCATCGAGCAAAAATGTATCGCAAGGTGTTTTCTTGGTACTTTCTAACCTCTTCGTTTTTGAAAAACTCTACAGGATTTCCCCCTAAATTAAACTCTTTTAGATAAGGGCTGTCTTCCCAATTCAATTCTGCTTCTGTATGATGACGGAAAAGAATAAAATAAAGTTCTTTTAATTGTGCAAATTCGATGAGGTCATCAAAAAGAAACATTTCTCTCATTCGTGCGCTGTAATTCTTGACATCTTTCCAATCAGGAAGAACAGTTTGTGGGCCTAATTCTAACCGGAAGAAGTTACCTCCAGCATCGGATAGTTTTTCGAGCCACATTTTATGTCGTTCGTTTTCTTCCAAAGAAAATTGAAAATCATAAGATGAATGTGTTATGTTTCCACCTACGGCAAAGAACGGTTCTTCAGATTTGCTGTAGAATAAATAACGATCTTCAGCAGTGTTGGTTTTACTTGTTTTTAAATAACCTTTGTGTTCGGAATCGCCACAGTTAAAGTATTGATTCTCGGTGTAAACAACTTCTCCTTTAATTTTTAATTTAAAAACAACCTCCCAACGACCAACTTCATCTGCTGCAAAACGAATTCTCCAATTGTAAATGGTTGGTTCTGACACCAATCGATTAAAGCGTACGTCTTTGGAGTAATGTTGATAGTAGAAACCATTGATGTGATTAGTTTTTGCACTTTTTTCTGAAGTAAATACTGCTTCCAATGAAACATCATCTGGTTCAAAAGGATTCAATCCTCCTCTATTCGACCTTAAAAACTCATTTACTTTGCTTTCAAATTCGATTGGTAATTTAATTCCGTATTCTATTTTTTCGAAGGCTTTAATGTTTGCAGGAGAACTGCTCGGTTTTAAAAGAATAATTTTAACAGAGTTTTCATTGTTAACAACAGTCAGTGGTTTTGTTTGCTGACCAAAAGAGAAAATTGATAAAACAATTGAGAGAATGATGAGCAAGATTTTCATATGGTGGACTTTATTGTTCTTACAAACATACAATATTCATTAATAAAAGAGGAGTGACTAAGTAAAATAACGGAACACTATTATTATTTTCCTGTCGTTTTTAAAGGAAATGTTTTTCCGAAGCAAAGCCTTGCGCATTTCATACTCTTTTGCGAACTTTTTGGGTCAATGCCAAAAAGTGGAATTCTAATTAAGAGTCCAATATTCATTAATTTATCTTAAAATAAATCGTTTTTCAAACTTGAAGTTTATCTTTGCTTCTTATTAAGCAGTAAATGAAAGTAACAGATCATATAAAAGAAGCAAAAGACACATTATTCTCTTTTGAAATATTACCTCCATTAAAAGGAAAAAGTATTCAATCTATTTACGATGGAATTGATCCATTAATGGAATTCAAACCAAAGTTTGTGAATGTTACTTATCATCGAGAAGAATTCATTTACAAAGAACGTGAGAATGGCTTGCTTGAAAAAATAGCGATTCGTAAGCGACCAGGAACGGTTGGCATTTGTGCGGCAATAATGAACAGATACGATGTAGATGCAGTTCCTCACTTAATCTGCGGTGGATTCTCCAAAGAAGAAACAGAAAATGCACTCATTGACTTACAGTTTTTAGGAATAGACAACGTTCTTGCCTTGCGCGGCGATTCAATTAAGACAGAATCGAATTTTAGACCTCACAAATACGGTCACCAATATGCACAACAGTTGATTGAGCAAGTTGCTGTGATGAATAACGGCACTTACTTAATGGACGATATTCAGTTAGAACCAACGAATTTTTGTATTGGTGCTGCAGGTTATCCAGAAAAGCATTTTGAAGCAATGAATCTTAATTTTGATTTAGAAAATCTAAAGAAAAAGGTAGATGCTGGTGCCGATTATATCGTAACGCAAATGTTTTTCGATAATCAGAAGTACTTTGATTTTGTAGATGCATGTAGAGCAACTGGAATCACGGTCCCAATTATCCCAGGATTGAAACCAATCAAAACGATGAATCATATTTCGTTTTTACCAAAATTCTTTCACATTGATTATCCAGAAGAATTGTCTAAAGCTTTGCTTGCATGCAAAAACAATGATGAGGTTGCACAAGTTGGAATTGAGTGGGGTATAAAACAATCAAAAGAATTGAAAGCTGCAGGAGTTCCTTGCATCCATTATTACACAATGTCTAATTCCGTTTCGGTAAAGGCAATCGCTAAAGAAATATTTTAAGTATGAAAAAAGTAGGATTAGTAGTAATCGCAATATTGTTTCTTTCGAGTGCTTTTGCTCAGAAAAAGACAAAATTAAACTTGACTAATGCGTTAGTTGTTGCTCAGTTAGACAATCCTGAAGACAGGTATTCTTTGGAAATAAACCTGACCGAATTATTGGTTAGCAGAGGAGTGAAGGCAGAACCATCTTTAAACTACATGAAGTTTGGTGAAGATTCTCAAGTTCTTGGTTCAGATTCTATTATGAACTTAATGAAACAAAAAGGAATTGGTACTTACTGCTTGGTTTCTGTAAGAGGATATGATAAACGTTTCAAGAAAACAAAACGTAGAGAAAACTTGATGGTTGCACTATCTGTTGGGAGTCTGTTTGATCTTTACCGACAAGACATCGTTTCTATCAGCTTTGAATTTAAATTTTACAGAGAAGGCCAATTTGTCTATACGGATATCGTTAAATGCGGCAACGTTGGAGACAGAGCAACGGTGCTAAAAAGATTTAGAAAGAAGACAGGAAAGCGCATTTTGAAGAAGTGGAAGAAGAGGTAGAGTATTTCACCTACAACCTCACCCCAAAATAAAACCCTACCGTCCCATCATTAAAACTTGGCACCAAAGTCACACCTTCTGTTTTCTTAAAAGGGTTCCAGTTCTTCAAAGGTTTTATTCTATAAATAATTTCCGTTGCTAGAATACCAATACCTGCACCGACCAATACATCAGATAACCAATGCTTATTGTTAATCATTCTAAAAACACCTGTTGCAGAAGAAAATAAATAACCACTGTAAGCTAAAATAGGTGCAGTCTGATTAAATTCATTGTACAAAACAGTTGCATTAGTAAAAGCCAAGCTCGTATGTCCTGAGGGCATAGAATAATCACCTCCATTAGGTCGGGTTTTGTTCAATATATTTTTGA
>DQTF01000266.1 GCA_015662935.1 Crocinitomicaceae bacterium
AGCATTTGCAGAACTGAATGCGGAAAAAATGACATCTTGCTATCACCAAGATGTTGTTTTTGAAGACCCTGCTTTTGGTCAACTAAAAGGAGAACGTGCTTCCAACATGTGGCGAATGTTTTGCAAAAGTCAAAAAGAAAAGAACTTTATTGTCACCTATTCTGACATTCAATCAGATGGAAAAGCTGGTTCTGCTCATTGGGAAGCGCAATATGAATTCAGCCAAACAGGAAGAAAAGTACATAATAGAATCAATGCACAATTCGAATTTAAAGATGGATTAATTATCAAACATACCGATGATTTCAATTTGCATTCTTGGGCAAAACAAGCTCTTGGATTCAAAGGTTATCTTTTGGGGAAAACCTCCTTTTTTCAGAAAAAATTACAGGTACAAACGAATTCTTTACTGAATAAATTTGAGAATTCTCTATAGAAATGCTTAAATCACTCGACAACTTCTACGTAAAAACAGAAGAACCTTTGAGAAGTACGTTGATGGCACTGAGTGATATTATTCTGTCGCAAAATGAAAAACTAAGCAGTTCTCTTAAATATGGAATGCCATTCTTCAGCTACAACAAAAAAATGTTTTGTTATTTATGGGTAGATAAAAAAACAAAAGAGCCGTATATTGGAGTCGTTGAGGGTAATAAAATAAACCATCCATCTTTAGAGCAAGGAAATCGAAAAAGAATGAAAATTTTCAGAATTGATTCCCAAAAAGATTTACCAATCGATGAAATATCTGAGGTTCTTCAACTGGCTTTACTCCATTATTAGCAATCGAAATTTTTAGAAGTCCCCTTAACCTAAATATGCATCTACGTTTTGCTGAATACGTTCCGTGATATTGGAAGTGTCAGATTTTTCAAAATTCAAACCTGTAATCTTCTCGTACAACTCAATGTATCGTTCAGAAACAACTTGCACAAAATCATCTGGCATAACTGGCATTGTTTGTCCTTCTAGTCCTTGGAAATTATTTTCAATTAACCATTGACGAACAAACTCTTTTGACAATTGTTTTTGCTCTTCTCCGTTTGCTTGACGCTCTTCGTAACCTTCTTTGTAGAAATATCGAGAAGAATCAGGCGTATGAATTTCATCAATGAGAATTACCTTTCCATCTTTGATTCCGAATTCATACTTCGTATCCACTAAAATCAAACCTTGGTCTGCTGCCATTTCTGTTCCTCTTTGAAACAATGCTCGTGTATATTCTTCTAATTGAACGTAAATACCTTCCGGAACAATGTTCTTCGCAATGATGTCTTCACGAGAAATATCCTCATCGTGTCCCTCTTCAGCTTTGGTCGCCGGTGTAATTATCGGAACAGGGAATTTGTCGTTTTCTTTCATTCCTTCTGGCAAAGGAACACCGCACAACTCTCTTTTTCCTAACTTATATTCTCTCGCAGCATGACCTGCCATGTAACCTCGAATAACCATCTCAACACGAATAGGTTCGCAAGCATGACCAACTGCAACCGATGGGTCTGGAGTAGCAATCAACCAATTCGGAACAATATCTTCCGTTGCTTTTAAAAACATTGTTGCCACTTGGTTTAAAACTTGTCCTTTAAATGGAATTCCTTTTGGAAGAATGTGATCGAATGCCGAAATTCTATCCGATGCAACCATGACCAACAAGCCATTCTCCAATGTGTACACATCACGAACTTTACCGTTGTATTCTTTTATTTGCCCTTTGAAATGGAATTTACTTTCGATTATTGCTTCGTTCATTTTTTTATTTTTTATTTAAAAAGACAACAAGATGTCAAGACTTTAAGATATAAAGACTTGGCATCTTGATGAATTCAATTAAGTATGTTTCTTTTAAACCCTCCAATCATGTTTTGGATGTCCTTTAATTTATCTAATGTTTCGGAAATTTTAATGTTGTAAATATCCTCAATTATCAGCAATTGTGTTTCTAATTCATACGACGATGATATACTGATTGTCAAAAAGCGCAAGAAATCTTTCTCTGTTGTTCTACCTGAACCTTCGGCAATATTGGATGGGACAGAAACTGCGCAACGATTAATTTGAGAAACCAATCCAAATTTTTCTTTATCAGGTAATTGATTCGTAAGACGATATACCATTTTAACTAGCACCATCGACTCCTTCCAAATTGTTAACTGCCTAAAATTATGCGCTTTCATTCTCTTATTTTTTTCACCTTAAAATCTCTTCGTCTTAAAATCTATTTCTCTTAACATCTCCCTCTCAAAATCTCATCCTCTTACCTACTCCTAGCATCAGTCTTAAAATCTTAAAATATCTCTATCTTAAAGTCTTAACATCTTAAAATCTATTTCTCTTAACATCTCCCTCAAGGTCTCTCCTTCTCCTCCGCTTTCGCAAACGCATCTATCACCTTCTTTACCAAGCTATGACGAATCACATCTGCTGTTCCCATTCTCACAACTCCAATTCCTTCAACTCCATCTAACGCATCCAATGCATAAGCTAATCCCGAACGTTGACGGTGAGGCAAATCTACTTGCGACATATCTCCAGTGACCACAAATTTTGCCGTCATTCCCATTCTGGTCAAGAACATTTTCATTTGCATCGTAGTTGTGTTTTGCGCTTCATCAAGAATCACAAAGGCCTTATCAAGCGTTCTACCACGCATAAATGCGAGCGGTGCAATTTCAATCACACCAAATTCTATCATATCCGTTAACTTCTCTGCTGGAATCATATCTCTCAACGCATCATATAAAGGCATCATATACGGATCCAATTTCTCTTTTAAATCACCCGGTAAAAAACCAAGGTTCTCCCCTGCCTCAACAGCGGGTCTTGTCAGAATGATTCGTTTGACCTCTTTTGCTTTGAGTGCACGAACTGCTAATGCAACTGCTGTGTATGTTTTTCCTGAACCAGCAGGACCAACGGCAAAAACCATATCGTTTTCATCAACTAACTTAACAAGCTTCTTTTGGTTAATTGTTCGAGCAGCTATTTTAGCTCCGTGATTTCCATGAACAATGATATCCTCACTTTTTTCAGATTCGACCAGTTTTCCACCATCCTCCATCATTAAATTATCGATGTTATTCTCCGTTAAAGAATTGAACTTATGAAAATGTCTCAGAATCAAATCGAACTTCTTTTCGAATTCCTCCATCACTTCTTGGTCACCTGCAATGGTCAAAATATTACCCCGAGCAACAACTTTCAATTTTGGAAAGAAAGATTTAATGTACTTTAACTTCTTGTTTCTAACACCAAACAACTCCGCTGGGTTCAGTCCTTTAATTGCGATCTTTTTTTCTAACAATCGTTTTTTTTTATTGTGGAAGGATAATTATCCCCCAATTAACCTTATTTTTGATACAAATTTAGAACTTTTTTTGGCGTAAGCGAGCTGATTTTATCAACAATGGGAATAATAACGTTAACAACTGACATGGGATTGAATGACCACTACGTGGCTTCCTTAAAAGGAACTATTCTTAGTACTGTTGATAATTGTTCTATTATAGATATCACTCACGATGTCAGACCGTTTGATGTTGCAGAAGCCGCTTTTCATGTTACATCTTGTTACAAAGATTTTCCAGAAGGAACCGTACATGTGATTGGAGTTGACAGTGAACCAATTGTTAATTTCGGTGGCTCTGACGGGAGTTTTCCATCTATATTAATGCTCAATAAGCAATATTTCATCTGCAATGACAACGGATTTTTTGGTGCGTTTATGAACAGTGAAAAACCAGATTCTTTTTGGAGAATCGACGATGTTATGTCGAACCCAAAGTTGTTTAAATTCCCCACGAAGAACATGTTGCTATCTGCGGCTGTGAGAATTCTGAACGGAGAAGGAATATCTGCAATAGCATCGCCTTTTGACAGTTACAAAAATGCTTTCACTCCCATTGCAATTTCAGAACCTAACCTCATCAAAGGGCACGTGGTTCATTGCGACAGTTATGGAAATGCAATTACGAACATTCATAAAAGTTTATTCGATAGAAACGGCAAGGATGTTCCATTCATTATTCGTTTCAAAAGAAAAGACTACTACATCGATGTAATTTCTATGTCATACAACGAAGTACCTCCCGGAGAGAAAGTCGCTATCTTTAACGAGAATGATTTCTTAGAAATTGCTATCAACCGAGGAGCTAGTAAAACCAATGGAGGAGCCGAGCAACTTTTTGGATTGCATCGAAACGACATTGTCAGAATAGAATTCACTCCGAAAGGTTCTAAGCAAACCATTGAAGATTTATTCTCATGATTACACGCATTGTAAAACTCCAATTTCAAGAAGATAAACTCGAAGAATTTTTAGCATTTTTCGACACGATAAAACACAAAGTAAATAATTTTCCTGGTTGTTATGGAATGAAATTGTATCAGGACGTCAGTCAACCAACCATCGTGATGACTTATTCTCATTGGAAATCAAAAGAAGACCTCAATAAATACAGAGATTCGGAAACATTTGGTGCTGTTTGGCCCAAAATTAAACCTTGGTTTGATGCAAAGCCCGAAGCATGGAGTGTGAATGCTTATTTTGATGGCTTTGAGGAAAAATAAAAGAACATCTATCAATGATTAAAGAATTAAAAAGTGGAGAATTAACCAATTTAATTGACACAAAAGAGAAGCCTATTGTCATTGATATCTATACCGACTCTTGTCCAAACTGTGTTACATTAAAACCAATTTTTGAAAAAACTGCTGTTGCAAACAAAGATCAACTGGACTTTTACTACCTCAACGCAAAGGAAAATATTGACATTGCTAAGAAATATAAAATATTAGGTGTTCCAACCTTATTATTTTTTATTCACGGAAAATTGGTTGATAAAAAAACAGGCGTTCTTTCTCAAGAGAAGATAGAGAAACGCATTGCGAAAATTGTGACTTATTCAAAAGAAGAAGCTGCATCAAAAGAATTAACAGGCTATTTTAAAATGCCCTGGAAATAATTGTTTTGTTTGACTGAAAAATGACATTATTAACAATAAGTTGAGGGGACCTCTAAAAATTAATCCATTGTCATTCAGTTGATTATGAGTAAATTTATGCAGTAAAAAAAGTAATAAGAAAATGTATAAAAGACAAGGGAAAAAAGGTTTATTTGATGAG
>DQTF01000150.1 GCA_015662935.1 Crocinitomicaceae bacterium
GGACCGAAAACAATTTCTAAAATTCTCAAAGGGGTTGGGATAACTCTTCGCTCTGAAGATGAAGTACCATCCATGTGTTTAGGAATTATGGATTTATCTGTTTACCAAATGGTGGCTGCACAAGCGATGTTTGTAAATCATGGAATCTATAACCAGCCAACAACCATTCTTCGAATTGAAGATAGAAACGGGAATGTCATTTACAACGCTGATTTAGTTTCTAATGAAGCGATGAACGAACACATTGCTTACCGAACATTGCAAATGATGAAGGGCGTAATTCAATACGGAACAGGAACCTCTCTTCGAGGAACTTGGAGAAAATGGGGCGGAATTACTCAACCTATGGCTGGGAAAACAGGAACAACACAAAACAACTCTGATGGTTGGTTTATGGGTTTAACTCCTGACTTAGTTACTGGTGTTTGGGTCGGTGCTGAAGATAGAGCGGTTCGCTTTAAATCTATGGCTTGGGGACAAGGAGCAAGAATGGCGTTGCCGATTTATGGTTACTACATGCAGAAGGTATATAAAGACAAGAAAATAAAAATTTCAACAGAAGATTTTGATGTTCCAATTGGTTATGATCCTACACGCTTTGAATGCGAAAGTGAGGACACTGCACCCGATGGAATGGACCCTAATTTTGGTATTTAGTTATGAATAAAGAAGTTAAAAACGTTGAGTCAGCCTTAGAAGGTTTACAAGACAATATGACCATCATGCTCGGTGGCTTTGGTTTGTGTGGAATTCCTGAGAATTCTATACAACAAATGGTAAAAACTGGTGTAAAAGGATTAACATGCATTTCTAACAATGCCGGCGTTGATGATTTTGGATTAGGGTTACTCTTACAAGAAAAGCAAATCAAAAAAATGATTTCTTCTTATGTGGGAGAGAACGATGAATTTGAACGCCAAATGCTTTCTGGAGAATTGGAGGTTGACCTTATTCCACAAGGTTCTTTAGCAGAAAGATGCCGTGCGGGAGGTGCAGGTATTCCTGCTTTTTATACACCTGCTGGATTTGGAACAGAGGTTGCCGAAGGAAAAGAAGTAAGAGAATTCAATGGAAAACCTCACATTCTTGAATCTGCATTAACGGCTGATTTTGCAATCGTAAAAGCATGGAAAGGAGATACGGAAGGTAACCTCATCTATAAAGCAACAGCAAGAAATTTTAATCCAATGATGGCAATGGCAGGTAAAATAACCATTGCAGAAGTGGAAGAACTCGTTCCTGCTGGGGAATTAGACCCTAACGAAATTCACACAGCTGGTATTTTTGTTCAACGTATTTTCCAAGGAGAAAAATTTGAAAAAAGAATTGAGCAAAGAACGGTAAGGCAAAAATAAAAACATGAGCTTAGATAAAATAGGAATAGCAAAACGCATTGCGCAAGAATTAAGAAATGGTTGGTACGTGAATCTTGGGATTGGTATTCCAACACTTGTCGCTAACTACATTCCCAAAGGAATTGAAGTTGAGTTTCAATCGGAGAATGGAATTTTAGGAATGGGGCCTTTTCCATTTGATGGAGACGAAGATGCTGATTTAATCAACGCAGGTAAACAAACAATCACCGCTCTTAAAGGAGCTGTTTATTTTGATTCTGCAACATCGTTCGCAATGATTCGAGGACAACATGTTCAACTAACCGTATTAGGCGCAATGGAAGTTGCACAAAACGGAGACATCGCCAATTGGAAAATCCCTGGGAAGATGGTCAAAGGAATGGGAGGAGCAATGGATTTAGTTGCTTCTGCTGACAATATCATTGTCGCAATGATGCATACTAATCGTGCTGGAGCATCCAAAATTTTAAAAGAATGTTCTTTACCATTGACGGGGGTAAACTGTGTCAGGAAAGTCGTGACAAATCTCGCAGTTATGGATATTAAAGATGGTAAATTTCACCTTGTTGAAAGAGCTCCTGGCGTTTCTGTTGAAGAAATAGTTGCAGCAACTGAAGGAGAATTAGTTGTTCCGGATAATGTTCCTGAAATGGTGCTGGATTAAAATCAAAAAAAGCCGTCAATTAATGACGGCTTCGTGTTTGATTAAAGAGAGATTTTATTTCTTTTTTTCGGTATTAATTCCCAAAAATGTATATAATGGGCAAAAGCTAATAAAGCTTGTTGCAGCAAAAACAACTGCTACTACCATTAGTATAATTCCTAAAGTTCCTGGAATAACGTTTAAAAAATACAACGCGATAATTAGCGCTGCAATTGCCAATCGAATTCCTTTATCCATATTACCCATGTTCTTTTTCATAACTGTTTGTTTTAAATTATGATGCAAAGATAGGAGCAAAGAATCTTGGAATCAGTGACTATTGTCACAACTACAAAATTTCTATATAATTAGAGTGTTGTTTTAAGTGGTTTTCAGCTTCTAACTTCTTCAAAATCCGACTAACAACTTCTCTAGCTGTACCTAACTCACTTGCAATTTGTCGATGCGAAATTTTTAACTCTTTTGTTCCTGTCAACTTTGAACGTTCTTGCAAAAAACCAAGTACTCGGACGTCTAACTTGTTAAATAATAAGTGGTTAATTGTGGTTAGCAATTCTGAATATCGTAAATTGTATTGTTGATAGAATAAGTTATTGATGTCTGGAAACTGTTTGGTCCATTTAGCAACCTTGTCAACTGGTAAAAGTAGAACCGTCGAATCTTCTTCGGCAACCGCAAACACTTTACTTGGTTCATTGTTTAAACTGGCAGCAAAAGACATGATGCAACTTTCTTCAGGTTTTATATAGTAAAGAAGCAACTCTTTCTCTTCATAGCGAGAAAACACTTTTATCAAACCGGTAATCACGATTGGAATTACTTTTACATACTGTCCCTCTCGTAAAATTTCTGTGTTTGAAGGAACATCCATTGTTGATGACTCTTCCTCAATTTCTTGAATTAAAGCTGGGCTTAATTTGGATAATATTCTTTTTATATCGTTCAAGGCAATCCTAGTTTAAATGACTAAAAGTCCGTTTGCTACTTCCCTCGCTTCTTTATCAATGGCAATGTAATCTTCTAATGCTGGTTGAAGAATGTTTTGAACACGAGCAATCGTTTCTTTGTTCACTCTAAATATATCAACAAACGATATTTTCTCATCTAAAAACGCTTGCACTGCAACTTCATTTGCGGCATTCAGCGCGCAAGCAGCTGTTCCACCTTCTTCAAGAGCATCAAATGCCAATTGAAGATTCGTAAAAACAGTCGTATCCACTTTTTCAAACGTCAATTCAGGATAGTCCATAAAATTAAACCTCGGAAAATCAGTTTTTAAACGTTTTGGATAGGTTAGCGCATACTGAATAGGTAATTTCATATCGGGCAATCCCATTTGCGCTTTCATAGAACCATCTTCAAATTGTACCAAAGAATGCACAATCGATTGAGGATGCACAATGACGTCTATTTGCTCCGGTTTTAAATTGAACAACCATTTTGCTTCAATCACCTCCAAACCTTTGTTCATCATAGAAGCAGAATCAATCGTGATTTTTGCTCCCATGTCCCAATTAGGGTGTTTTAATGCTTGCGCTTTGGTAACTTTTTGCAATTGCTCCAAAGAATATCCTCTAAACGGACCTCCTGAAGCGGTCAAATATATTTTCTCAATCTTATTTTGAAATTCTCCCGTTAAACATTGAAAAATAGCAGAATGTTCTGAGTCTACTGGGTAAATATTTACACCGTTTGCATAGGCTTCTTTGGTGATTAATTCTCCAGCTACCACTAAGGTTTCTTTGTTTGCAAGGGCAATGTCTTTCTTTGCGTAAATCGCAGCAAGTGTTGGCTTCAAGCCTGCATATCCGACCATTGCTGTCAAAACAACATGTACATCATTGGAGTCAACAACTTGACAAAGTGCTTCTGAACCCGCATAAACATGAATATCATGGTCCCAAAGAGCATCTTTCACTTTTTTGAACTGTGATTCATCGACAATTACGACAGTGTTTGGTTGGTGCTTAATTGCTTGGTCAATCAGTAAATCTGCATTTTGATTCGCAGTGATTATTTGCAAATCAAACTGGTCTGAATAGTTTTCAATAACTTCCAATGCTTGTGTTCCAATTGAACCTGTAGAACCGAGTATGGCAATTCCTTTTTTCTGCATAAACAAATGTACTATTTCTCAAACATGTTGTAACTAAAAAGGCAGAACTAATTATAAGAGGTAAAACTCAAACACTCATCTCATGAAATTCATCAAATTATTGGTCGTCATTCTTTTACCAAGCTCTTTGTTTTCTCAGAAATACTATCAAGGCGATTATCAAATGTCTATTTACCGTGAGCGCAGCAATTTTAAAACTCTACCCCAGCGCGATTTATACAAAAAGGATTTTATTGTAAAAAATAAGATTCGTTCGGTTACAGAAAGACACCTTGGGAAAGAAGAAATTGTTATCCGCAAAACATCTTTCAATGAAAGAAGTTTAGTTCAACAAATAATCACGCAATATGATACTATTAATTATAGCTATTTAAACGACACTCTTCTTAAATCAATCAACATAAAAGGTAAAAAAAAGAAAGTAGTTAACTACAGCTATTTACACGGCAAACAAATTGCAAAAGAAATAATTACTGATGGTGAATTGACCTCATTATTCTTAACCCAGTACAATGGTGAAGATAAAATTTCATTCACATCATTGCAAAATGGGAAAAAACTAAAGGACAATTACTTGCTAAAATACTATTATGAAAATGGTGAATTGAGATCTCAAAAATTCTATAAAAAAGGGAAGTATTTTAGAACTTGGGATTATTCATGTTCTCCTGAAGGAAAAGAAGTAAAAAATGAATCAACTTTCCAATTTTGTGAATATTCAGAAGAAAATAAAGACGGTTCTTACATTGAATATGAAAGACGACAATATGGAAGTGCCGTTTATCTCCATAAACGCTATTACAGTAAAGATAGTATTCTTTATAAATACGAAGATGTCAATGAAGATGGTAAAATTTACAGACGTTCTACCTACGAAAAAGACTCTGTTGTTGAGTTAACTTTTGACAAAAAGAACAGAGTAAGCAATTCAACTGTTTGGCAACTAGGCGAAACGGGTAAAGCAAAAAGAGTAACTGTCAAAAGATATAACAGAAGTAAATTGAAGCAAACAAGAAGCACTTTTTACAACGAGCAACATCAAAAAGAAAAAATCATTAATCAGTTCGGTAGAAAAAAATACATCAACACATACCAATA
>DQTF01000246.1 GCA_015662935.1 Crocinitomicaceae bacterium
ATCTGTTGCAACTAAAACTCTTTTCTTTCCCGATTTAAATTCTGCCAATGCTCTTTCTCTAGCTCCTTGACTTTTATCACCGTGAATGGCAGCTGCAGGTATCCTTGCCTTATCTAATAACTTTGCTAATCTATCAGCTCCTCTTTTTGTTCTAGAGAACACCAACATACTTTTAATGGACTCATCTTGAAGAATATGCTTCAATAAGTTCTTTTTTTCAGGTTTTAAAACATGATACACAACTTGTTGAATCGTTTCTGCCGTAGAAGAAACTGGGTCAACTTTAATGTGTTCAGGCTTATATAAAATATTCTTTGCTAGATCAGCAATAACCAGTGGCATTGTTGCAGAAAAGAAGAGTGTTTGCTTTTTTTCAGGGAGTTTTGGTAGAATTTTTTTGATATCATGAATAAATCCCATGTCCAACATTCTATCTGCTTCATCTAAAACAAAGAATTCGATTTGATTCAGTCTGATGTGTCCTTGATTCATCAAATCTAATAATCGGCCAGGTGTAGCAACCAATATATCAACTCCATCTCTCAAACGTTGCACTTGAGGGCCTTGTTTAACACCTCCAAAAATCAAAGCATGTTTAAGCCCAAGACCTTTTCCATAATCATTTATACTTTCTGCAATTTGCGCTGCTAATTCTCTTGTTGGAGTTAAAATCAGTGCTTTAATTGGTCGTGTTCTATTAGTGCTGTTTTTTCTCTCATGCAACAATTGAAGCAATGGAATAGAGAAAGCAGCAGTCTTACCTGTTCCTGTTTGGGCGCAACCTAAAATATCTTTTCCCTTTAATGCTAGAGGGATTGCTTGCTGCTGAATAGGCGTTGGTTCTGTGTAACCTAGTTTATTTAACGAGGTTAATATTTCTGGGATCAATCCCAATTCTGTAAATTTCATAACTACAAAGATAGGTCTAATTAAATAAAAAAACCATCCTTATTAAGGATGGTTTTCAATATGATTTTATATCTATATTATTTAGAAGGCCATCTAGAATACCCACCTTTTAAATCATATACTTCATCAAAATTTAAAGATTTCATCACCTGAGCAGCTTTACCACTTCTTCCTCCTGATTTACAATAAACAAGAATAGGTTTCTTTCTGTCTAATTTATCCAATTGGTTTTTGAAATCGTCAGAGAAATAATCAATATTTGCAGCATCATCAATATGTCCACCTTCGTATTCTCCCGGAGTTCTCACATCAATCAACTGGACATTCTCCATCGTTAATAATTTTTTAAATTCTGCAGCAGAAACAACTTTGTTTATTTTTTCTTTCTGAGCGATTTGAACTTTATTACCGTTGCTAATTTCTTTTGTCTCAACTTGAGCTTCTGAACATGAAGCAAACATAGTTGCTACAATAAATATTCCTACTACTTTTTTCATATGGTTCTGTTGTTAATTTTTACAAATTTAATTAATTAATACTTAATCAATGTGATAAGAGTTACAGAGATAAGCGTATTTTTGCAATTCATAAGCAAATATTTTGCCATGCTGAGTAAAGAAGAACTTAAAGAGAAGAATGCAACCTTTTGGAATGATTTCAGAAAGGAGATGAATAAAGAGACCTCTGTTTCTGGAAGACAGATTAATTGGATCAATTATCCTACTGATGTCAAGGATGTTTACATTCGCATGGAGGTTGATTCGACAGGAGCTCGTTTATGCATGGATATCCAGCCTAAAGATGATGGGATTCGTTCTATTTTATGGGAACAAATGACAGAATTAAAAACCGTTATGACTACAGAAATGGGCATTGAAGCAAATTGGAATGAAGAAAGTCATTTTTGGAATGACAGACTTATTTCTCGGATAAAATGGGAGAATAACGAACTGAACTATTACCAAGAAGAAGATGTTCCTAAAATCATTGACTTCTTAAAAGACAAGCTGGTTCGTTTTGATAAATTCTACCAAGAATACAAAGAAATCCTCATCAATCTAGCTAGTTAAATCGAAATAACTATTTTTGAATTATGATTAAGAAATTATTACCCATATTTATCCTTGTAGCAAGCCAAAGTTTCGCACAAGTAGAAGTTTACAATGAAGATTTTCAATCTGGGCTTCCGTTAACTTATACAATAGTTGACAACGACGGTTTAACGCCTAACGCAGCAATCATTGGTTTTGATAATGCATGGGTTCAGCTTGTTGACCCAATGAATAGTACAGATACAATTGTAGGTTCAACATCTTTCTTTGATCCAACAGGTCGAGCAGATAGATGGCTAATCACTCCCCCAATTACGATTGGTGCTTATGGAAATATTTTATCTTGGGAAGCAAAATCACACGATCCTTCTTTTCCAGATGATTATTTTGTTTTGATTTCAACTACTGATACACAGATTACAAGTTTTACCGATACTTTATATGCAATTATCAATGAATTGGCATCATGGCAACTAAGAGAAGTTAACATTTCAGATTCTGGATATGTCAATCAAACTGTTCACATTGCTTTTGTAAATCGAACAATCAATGGCTTCAAACTCTATTTGGATGATATAATAATGGTAAAAGAAGATCCTGTTGGACTTTCTGAGAAAAGCATAAACAAAATATCAGTCTATCCGAATCCTTCCAATTCTTTTGTGACTATTTCTGGAGATAATTTATCTCCAACTGTTAAAGTCTTTTCTTTAGCTGGAGAATTATTAATCGAATCCAATGGGAATCAAGTTGATCTATCAATGTTACAAAATGGAAACTACCTACTCGAAGCTATAAGCAATGGTGTTCCTGTTAGAACAACAATTGTAAAACTATAATCAAAGCTCCGCAAAAGGAATAAGTTGCATTGAGAATTTTGTTTCCGAATCACTCGTAGGTTGTAATAGAATACTATCCTCAGTGATATAAGGTAACTTATATTCTGAATAAAAATCTTTAAATTCTAATTGCAGAAGTCTTCCGCGAGAATTCAAGTGAAAATGTGCTTTTAGGGGCACTATTCTTCCAATTTCTTTTGTTGCGATTTGGTTAGCGTGACCATTCGCATAAAAAATTAGGACATCCTTATCTGCATTGTTTATAGGAGAAATAATCGCCCCATTAAACACTACTTTATTGATTAACCATACTTTACTGTTACCATCTGTGAATAGTGTTTCATAGTCAACTGATTTCAGTGGAATACCTGAAGTACAACTTACAAGAACAATAATCGTTATGGCAAGTAAGCTAACTTTCATCAAAACAACATGTTATTATTCATCAGTAATTGATAAACATCTTTTGATAATTCTACTTTTAGAGATTCCTTGACCGAACCTTGTCCACCATTTCCATCAATTGCTTCAACTGATTTAAAACGATACTTAGCACCATTCCATTCAAATAGACAATTAAAAAAAGCTTCTTCTTCCGGAATGTAAAACCGAACAACAAGGTCATCTACTCCATTGGCACTAATTCGTGATGCGATTAACTTCCCTCTAAATCCATTCACTTTCACTAGACCTCCTTTTTCTCTTTCAAATACGATTAAATGTCGAACGGGTAATTTTGCTTCCTGCCCTTTCAAGACAGTTAATGCTTTTATTTGTAAAAGAAACGCATCTTTTAGGTCTTTATCTTTTCTTAATGGTAGAATTTTAAAATGTTCTGGAGAACATAATGAACAATTACTTTCTTCGATTTCTATTGTATCGCAAATGTTCAATTCTTTCAAGATTGCCAAATGATCTTCCGATATAAACTGATTCTCGTCAAATAAGATTTCATAATGGGTTATTTCTCCAATATTATCAGGTAGATTGATGTTCTTAATGTCTTCTACTCCTCCATTACATGAAGAAAGAAGAGCGAGAATTAATAAGCAATAAAAAAGTGTTTTCATAAAAGTATAAGAGCTGATAAGTAGTTGGTTACGGAAAAACGGATAAAGCTTTTGAAACAGACTCATTAAAAGAATTTACATCGATTCCTGTGTCAATTTTATTCTCCATGAACCAATCAATCATTTTTTCTGTCGGCATATTTCCTGTTAAGTCATCCTTTGCCATTGGACAACCTCCAAAACCTTTGATTGCACCGTCATACCTTCTACAGCCACCAGAATAAGCAGCAGCAACAAGTTGTTGTGCATTCTCGGGAACAGTATGTAAATGAGCACCAAATTCAACTTTTGGAAGAGAACTAATTAACGTAGAAAACAAATTGGTCACCATTTCAGAGGTTGCACAGCCAATGGTATCAGAAAGCGCTTGAATTCGTATGTCTAATTTAGTCCGAAGTTTCTCTGCCCATCCAGCGACAATATCAGGATGCCATTCTTCCTCATAAGGATTACCAAACCCCATAGATAAGTAGAGAACAACTTCTTTATTGTGTCGATCTGCTATTTCTTTAATCTTCTCTACCCGAGCAAAAGATTGATCAATGGTAGAATTAGTATTTCTTAGTTGAAACTGTTCTGATACAGAAAAAGGATATCCTAGATAATCTATTCGGTTAAACTCACACGCATCATTTGCACCTCTTTCATTTGCTACTATTGCTAATAATTTGGAGGCCGAATCATTTAAATTTTCTAATACAGAAGCAGTATCCTTCATTTGCGGGATAGCTTTTGGAGAAACAAAGCTTCCGAAATCAATGGTATCAAAACCACAATCTAACAAACCATTAATATAATCAACCTTAATTTCCGTTGGAATGAAGTCGTATAAACCTTGCATCGCATCCCTAGGACATTCTATTAACTTTAATTTAGTCATGTATTAAAGTTAACGATTATTTTCTTGCAAGTAATGCATTGTTTATTTTTTTTATCAATCCAGGACCTTCGTAGATAAAGCCTGTAAAAATCTGAACAAGGTCAGCTCCTGCATCTATTTTTTCCAATGCATCTTCTGCAGAATGAATTCCTCCTACCCCGATAATTGGAAATGCTTTGTTAGACTTCTCCGAAAGATAACGAATGACTTCTGTCGATTTGTTTTTTACAGGTTGACCAGATACTCCCCCATTTCCAATTGCATCAAGATCATTTGGAGTAGTTTTTAAATTCCCTCTAGAAGTACTTGTATTGGATGCGATAACGCCATCTATTTTAGTTGTGAGAATAATTTCGATTACTTCATCCAATTGAGTCGTATTCAAATCAGGCGCAATTTTTAGCAGAATCGGCCTCTGTACATTTTGCTGAGAATTAATCTTTTTTAATTCTTCTAATAATTCAATTTGGAAATCCTTATCTTGAAGAGTTGCCATTGAACCAACATTTGGACAACTAACATTGACTACAAAATAATCTACGTATGGATGCAACTTAGAGAAATTAGTTTTATAATCCTCTATGTATTCGGCATCGCTTGAATTGGTGTTCTTGCCAATATTTCCCCCAACTATTAGTTTTGTTTTCTTACGCTTTAAATTTTCAACAACATGATCAACACCTTTGTTGTTAAATCCCATTCGATTAATGATTGCCTGATCTTCTTGCAATCTAAAAAGTCTTGGCTTTGCATTTCCTTCTTGTTCTTTAGGAGTAACTGTTCCGATTTCAATGAAGCCGAAACCACAATGGCTTAAGTCATCTATCATGGCTGCATTTTTATCAAAACCAGCAGCAAGACCAACGGGGTTTTTAAATGTCAATCCAAACAATTTCTTTTCTAAACGCTTATCATCTATAGAATACATTTTTCTCCAAAGCCACTTCATACCCGGAACTTTCAGAATGTTATTCAATAAGTTAGCTGTGAAATAATGCACATTTTCTGGATCAAATTTAAAAAGGAAGAACCGAACTATTTTATACATAGAATTTTGGTATTTAGACAAAGGTATAAACGACAACGAGGTGACCAAAGCCACCTCGTTTATATCTTTCAAGAATTATCAACATTTTAGAATTTATAACGTCCTTTCCACTTGTTCATACTTCTTTGCTTAGCGTAATCTTTATAAGTAATATTTCTTGCAAATGTAATGTTCAAATAGAAATAAGCATCATTCTGTTTATCACCTCTTTGTTGACCCGTTCCAAACCAAGTTGTATTTTCAACACTTGGATTAGATAAATAGGCAGCTTCAGCTCCTACATTTGTTGCCAAAGCATCTCTATCATAGTACTCACCATGAACATCATCAATATAATCTGAAAATGTTTTCACATAAGTTGCTTCAATACCCATTCTCCACATTCTTCCAATCCCCCATCTAAATCCAATTCCTAAAGGAATAGTTGCTGTGATAGGCAAAGTTTCTTTTGCACCATCTGGCATTCCTTGTCCTTCAGTTTTTAA
>DQTF01000069.1 GCA_015662935.1 Crocinitomicaceae bacterium
CGTGACTTGAAGTCAAGCCGTCACTAAAATAATTAGAATGGATATTTATTCTCCTCATTTACTTTATCAGCGATTTGAGTACGTAATGCTGCTACGTTTGGCTGATTTTGATATTTAGTAAATCGTTTTAGACCCATCAGCATCATACGTTGTTCATCACCTTCGGCAAAGGAAACAATCGCTTCTTTTGCTTTTCTTTGAATGATATCTACCGCATTATACAAATACAATTGTGTCATTGCAATTTGGGTTTTCTGAGAATCTTCGCCAAAACGTTTAATGTTTTTACGAGTTCTTAGAATAGCACTTTCTGCTAAATATACTTCGATTAATATATCTGAAGCAGCGATTAATACTTGTTGTTGTTCTTCTAGTTCTGCTCCAAACTTCTGAGCAGCAGCACCACCAACCATTAAAAATACTTTTTTAAGATTTTCTACGATAGCTTTTTCTTCCGCAAAAGTTTCAGAATAATCTGGTGTATCAAACGATGGAATTCCAGTTAACTCACCAACAACTGCTTGCGCAGGTCCCATTAAATCTACGTGACCTTTCATTGCTTTTTTCATTAGCATTCCAACGGTTAGCATTCTATTAATTTCGTTGGTTCCTTCGTAAATTCTTGAAATACGTCCATCTCTCCAGGCAGATTCCATTGGTGCATCGGCACTAAAGCCCATACCTCCATAAATTTGAATACCTTCATCAAAACAAGCTTGAGCATCTTCAGAAACGGCAACTTTTAAAATTGAACATTCAATTGCAAATTCTTCAATACTTTTTAATTCTGCTTCTTGATGTGTATTTCCTGCCTCCAAACGAAGTTTCATTCGGTCTTCAATATCTTTACCTGCTCTGTAAGTAGCACTTTCATCTACATAAACATTTGTGGACATTTCAGCAATTTTAGATTTAATAGCTCCAAATTGAGAAATAGGTGTTTTAAATTGTTTACGTTCGTTTGCATATTGCACTGCAAGAGTAGTTATTCTTTTTTGTGCATCTTGATTTGCAGCGGCTAACTTAATACGACCAATATTTAAAACATTCATCGCAATTTTAAATCCGCTACCTCTTTCAGAAAGCATGTTTTCAACAGGAACTTTGGTATCTGTAAAAAATACTTGACGGGTAGAGGAGGAGTGAATTCCTAGTTTGTGTTCTTCTTCTCCTAGTGTAATTCCGTTTGGATTTTCAGGGTCAAACTCAACAATAAATCCTGTGATGTATTTGTCGTCTTCAATACGAGCAAAGACGATAAATACTTCTGCAAATCCTGCATTTGAAATCCACATTTTTTGCCCGTTGATGATGTAATTTTTTCCGTCTTCAGAAAGTACTGCTTTTGTTTTTCCGCTGTTAGCATCACTACCTGCAGTTGGTTCTGTTAAACAATAGGCTCCAAATTTTGCTCCAGTTGCTAAATCTGGCACATATTTTTGTTTTTGTTCTTCGGTTCCGTATAAAACGATTGGCATGGTGCCAATTCCTGTATGTGCACCAAAAGCTGTTGCGATAGAACCGGTTGCTCCCGAAAAATAATCACAAACCAATAAGGTAGTTACAAATCCCATACCGAGACCTCCATATGCTTCAGGAACTGCAACTCCAAGAAGTCCAAGCTCTCCTGCTTTACGCATAATACTTTCCGTAAGTGCGTAATCTTTTTTTTCTAAACGAGCTTTATGTGGCCAAATTTCACGATCTACAAAATCGGTTACCGCCTCTTTCATCATTTTTTGCTCTTCGGTAAAATCTTCTGGAGTGAAGACTGCTTCGCATGGAGTGTCCTTTACTATAAATTGTCCTCCTCTTATTAGTTCTGTGTTTGTTTTTTCTTCCATAGTATTAATTGTTTGTTTAGAAAAGAGAGAAGAGAAAAAAGAATAGAGATGGTCTAATTCCCTAGTCCGTTTTGAAACCTCATTGTCATTCTTTTTCGGTTATTTTTTTCTCTAACCTTTCTAAGGTATTATCGTTTATATATTTTCTGTGTTTTGCTACTAAAAGCTGTGTTCCTAATTCGAATGAAGAGCCTAAAGAATAATCTATAAAAACTCTAAATGACTTATCATTTCTGCCAGACCCTTCTGCAATATTACTTGGCATTGAAACGGAACATTTACTCATTTGAGAGCTTAAATCATAGCGTTCATGCTTTGGAAAGTCCATAAGAATATCTGAAACATCATTGGTGATTTCTAAACCAAGTTTCCAGATTTTTAAATTCTTATAATTATGCCTTCTCGCCATAACTCTAATCTCTTCTCTCTTCTCTTTATTCTTTTCTCTCTTTTCTATTTAAGAAATTCATAAATCCCAGCGGCACCTTGTCCTGTACCAACGCACATGGTTACAATACCGTATTTCCCTTTCATATCACGTTTTCTCATTTCATCGAAAAGTTGCGTGGAAAGTTTTGCTCCTGTACAACCTAATGGATGACCTAATGCAATAGCTCCACCGTTTACATTTACGATGTCTGGGTTTAAATCCAATTCTCGCATTACTGCTAATGATTGGGAAGCGAATGCTTCGTTTAATTCAATTAAATCGATGTCACTTTGTTTTAATCCTGCTTGTTTTAATGCTTTCGGAATTGCTTTAACTGGCCCTATTCCCATAATTCTTGGTTCCACACCTGCAGCTGCAAAATTGACCATTCTTGCAATTGGTTCAATATTGAGTTCTTTTACCATTTCTTCACTCATTACCATTACAAACGATGCGCCATCACTCATTTGTGAAGAGTTTCCTGCAGTAACACTTCCGCCAGCAGCAAATACTGCTCTTAATTTTGCTAACGCTTCTTTTGAAGTTCCTTTACGAGGGCCTTCATCTTTAGTTACGGTATAATTTTTGGTTTCTTTTTTTCCTGCTTCATTTACAAAAGTATGCTCTACTGTAATAGGAACTATCTGATCTTGAAAACGATCTTCTGCTTGCGCACGTAATGCTTTCATATGTGAATTATATGCAAACTCATCTTGGTCCTCACGAGAAACGTTAAACTGATTTGCAACCGCTTCGGCAGTTAATCCCATTCCCCAGTAATAATCTTCCTTACCTTCTTTTGCTAATTTATAATCTGGTGTTGGTTTGTAACCTCCCATAGGAATGTAACTCATACTTTCGGCACCACCAGCGATGATACAATCTGCCATTCCGCTTTGGATTTTAGCGGTTGCCATCGCAATAGTTTCAATTCCTGAAGCACAATAACGGTTTACAGTTACACCAGGAACGTCATCAATTTTAAGCCCCATAAGTGAAATAAGGCGTGCCATATTCAGCCCTTGTTCGGCTTCTGGCATGGCGTTTCCTACCATGACATCATCGATGCGGGTTTTATCTAATTCGGGTAATTCCTTCATTAGGTATTCTATGGTTTCTGCAGCCAATTCATCGGGTCTTTTAAAACGAAAAAGTCCTCTTGGTGCTTTTCCTACTGCGGTACGGTATGCTTTTACTATATATGCTGTTTTCATTTTTTTTTGCTTTAGGCTTTAAGCTCTAGGCTTTAAGCGAATTAAAATTGTAGTTTTTGCCTATAGCATAAAGCATAAGGCATAAAGCGAAACATTAGTTTCTCAACGGTTTCCCAGTCTTCAACATATGTTCGATACGTTCTAATGTTTTTCTTTCAGTACAAAGACTTAAGAAAGCTTCTCGTTCGATGTCTAATAGGTATTGTTCTGAAACATACGAAGGTTCCGATAAATCTCCTCCTGCCATTACATAGGCAAGTTTGTTGGCAATTTTACGATCGTGCTCACTAATGTATTTTCCAGCTTGCATTTGGTCGGTTCCTACTAAGAACATTCCTAATGCTTGTTTACCAAGAACACGTACATCTTTTCGTTGTACAGGTTGTGTATAACCTTGATCTGCCATTGATCTTGCCACAGCTTTTGCGGTTGCAATCTGACGATCTTTATTAACCACAACAATGTCTTTTCCTTTCTGAAGGATATCTAAATCAAAAGCTTCATACGCCGAAGTAGATACTTTTGCCATTCCGATGGTTAAGAAATGTTCTTGTAAAACATTTAATTCTACATCATTTTTATTGAAAAATATCGCCTGCACGAAGCGCCATTTCTTTAGAACCTCCACCACCTGGAATTACACCAACTCCAAATTCAACCAAACCAATATAGCTTTCGGCTGCAGCCACTACACGATCGGCGTGAAGCGTCATTTCGCAACCACCACCAAGGGTCATTCCATGAGGAGCGACAATGGTTGGGATGGAAGAATACCGCAAACGCATTACGGTGTCTTGGAAATATTTGATTGCCATATTAAGTTCGTCGTATTCTTGCTCGACAGCCATCATAAAAATCATCCCGATGTTGGCTCCGACAGAAAAATTAGGTCCTTGATTCCCGACTACCAATCCGTCGAAATTCTTTTCGGCCATATCGATTGCAGTATTTAAACCTGCTAAAACATCGCCACCAATGGTGTTCATTTTACTTTGGAATTCTACATTTAAGATTCCATCACCTAAATCTTCTACTACAACACCACTATTTTTAAATACTTCGTTTGATTTTCGAATGTTATTTAGAATAATAAAAGAGTCTTGTCCTGGAATTTTTACGTGTTCTTTTTTTGGAATGTCATAATAATAGCTAGCACCATTTTTTACAGTGTAGAATTCTTCGATTCCTGCATCCAACATTTCTTGAATCCAAGGAGCGGGTTCTTTTCCTAAATCTTTTATTAGTTGAACTCCTTCTTTTACACCTACAGCATCCCAAATTTGAAAGGGTCCGTGTTCCCAACCAAATCCTGCTTTCATTGCATCATCAATACGGTAAAGTTCGTCTGAAATTTCAGGAATTCGTTTGGAAGCATACGCAAACATTCCTGCAAAATTCTTACGGTAGAATTCGCCTGCTCTATCTTTTCCTTTTACGAGCACTTTAAAACGATCGATAACATTATCGATGGTTTTTGTCATTTCTAAGGTTGCAAATTTTGCTCTCTTTTTTGAATTGTATTCTAAAGTTTTAAGATCCATCACTAAGATTTCACTTTTCCCTTGTTTGTTTTTAACTTTTTTATAAAAACCTTGACCTGTTTTGCTTCCTAACCATTTATTTTCCATCATGGTATTGATGAATTCTGGTAATTTGAAGATATTGTGTTCTTCATCGTTTGGAAGTCCTTCATAAAGACCGTTGGCTACGTGAACTAAAGTGTCAAGTCCTACTACATCTACGGTACGAAATGTTGCCGATTTTGGACGACCAATTACTGGGCCAGTTAATTTATCAACTTCTTCTACCGTTAGTCCCATCTCTTTTACTAAATGAAAAAGTGCTTGAATTCCGTAGATACCAATTCGATTACATATAAATGCAGGCGTATCTTTTGCGAGTACCGATGTTTTTCCGAGGAATTGTTCTCCGTAAATAGTTAAGAAATCCAATACTTCTTGGGTAGTGTCTGGGCCTGGAATTATTTCAAACAATTTTAAATAGCGAGGAGGGTTGAAGAAATGTGTTCCACAGAAATGTTTTCTGAAGTCTTCACTTCTACCTTTATTCATAAACTGAATTGGAATTCCAGAAGTGTTACTGGTAATTAAGGTTCCTGGAGTTCTGTGTTTTTCTAGGTTTTCAAAAACTTGTTGTTTAATGTCTAATCTTTCCACGACCAC
>DQTF01000054.1 GCA_015662935.1 Crocinitomicaceae bacterium
GTGGTTGTGAAACCATTTGCTTGCCCACCGCAAGCTGCACAGACAGCGTGGTATATGTTGCCGTTCTTGTCGAATCGAGAAGTACCACCGTCGACGTGATCAGGACTTGTAGTATTACCACCCATAAAAGTTCCGTACTTTAATTGATTTGCATCTTGACCAAGAACAGCGATGTAAAAATTACTTCCTGTAGTTGATAATTGATAAGCATCCGAAGTAACAGGAAAACCATTGGTTGTTGAAAAAAACGCTTGGCTGTTGGATGTGTTTTGATTGAGCGTTCCTCCCCATCCAGATAAATAAATGTCATGGCAGTCCGAAATTAAAAATGCAGTAGGAGAAATTTCAACGTGCCCCGTGCTTGCTCCTAACATTGTTTTCCACTGAAGGTTGAGAAGGTCAGTGGTGTATTTATGAATAAATTGACCTGAATTTGCATTCCCATAAAGACCTGCTGTTATTCCTAAATCACTTTCTGTTTGACCTAAAACATACACATTATCCTCAATATCCAACTGAACAAAATAAGTTTGATCGTATTCCGCAAGTCCAATATAAGTACCTGAAAGCATTGATCCATCAGTAGGGTTTATTCTTGCAACATATCCATCACTCAATCCGCCGGCGTAGTTCAAATCAAAACCAGCAGTGAACAAACCCGGCGATGTTGAACCTCCAGCAATGTAAACTTCTCCTGTAGAAGCTAGTTGAACAGAATTACCAGTTTCGACACCTACATCACCGATAAAAGTTGCCCAATCAATCGCATTTAATGCAGTTGGCATTTTTAACAAAACTGCATCCTGTGTTCCTGAAAGCACCATCTGACCTCCACCTGAAACAGGAAAGTCAGCCGACATACTCATAGATGCAACGTAAACTGACCCAGCATTATCTAAGGTGATTTCTCCACGAAACTGATCTCCGTAATTATATTTTAAGTTAGAAAAGTTTAATCCATCCGTACTTGTTCCACCAATATATGTCGATGCAAGAAGAGCAGAACCTGTAGCATTCAACCTCAAAACAAACAAATCTGTTCCCGCAGCAAAGCCTAAACCGTTGGATACAGAACTTACATTTGGTCCACCAGCGAAAGTATTATCGAAAGATGCACCTGCCATCGGGAAATTAGAAGAAGAGGTTAAACCATAAATAAATAATTCTCCAGTAGGTGAGCAAATCATACTGTTTGGAGTTTCCGATCCATTTCCTCCAATATAGGTAGAGTATATTAACGCTGTTCCATCAGCTGTAAATTTAGTCAAACCAATATCGATGCCTCCAGCATTAAAAGTAGCATCGTATGCACCAACAGTCAAGGGATAACCGGTTGCGAAAACAACTCCTCCAGCAAACAAATTCCCAGAGGCGTCTGGAGTTGCAGACGTCCCCCAATTATCAGCTGTAGACCCAGTAAAAGTGGAAAAAGTCAAACTAGGATCAATGACTAATTTCTCCGAATTATCATAACCTTTCGGGAAAACAAACTCAATCACATCCTTTTTTAAAGAATAATGAACTTCCACCTCTGTTCTACCTTTGTCGTTTTCTGTCCATGCAACTGGCGTCCCTTCAATAATTTCACCGAAACGATTCTCAATGACTAACTGGCCTTTCTCGTCAATTTTTAAACTATTTTGACCTTCGTATTGAATTCTAATAACACTTGCATCAACAAGTGGAGCAACTTCAAAAGAATATTTAAAACCTTGTTCTCCATCTAATCGAAGATCAATTCCTTCATAATAATCAAGCAATAACACATCTGAATAACTGTAAATATTCCCTTTCCAAGTAGACACATCATTCCCTAAAATGTAATTCGTATAGAATCTAGATGGTTTATTATTTTCTACTTCTCTACCCCATTTAGAATCTAAAAATGTTGACTTAATTACATGCGCTTTATAGGTTTCAGGATGCTCATCTGGAGAGTCAGAATCATGAGAATGTCTAAAGGTCTGTTTTACATCATTCAAGAAAAACCGAAATCCATCTTTCTCAATAAGCATCTCACCCATCTGTAAATCAACCTTGTATTCTATTTTTTTATTCCACTGTCCTTCATTCGGCAATAGCCAGACATTCTGAGATTTCACTGAAGAACCCAAAACAAGAAAAATCAGTATGAATAATTGTTTTAATGACATTATTTTTTTAAAAATACAACAAAATGCACAGGTGTCGAACCATTTGTCGACATCCTTTCATTTAAAATATACCAATCTATGCTCTATTAAGTCGTAAAATAGTTAAAATAGTTGCTTACAATTTGTTAAAAACTAACCCGATTTAATTGAGTGTTAGCAGAAATATAAATTGTAAATTTGCACTGAATTTTATCTGTTTCTAGAATGAGTGATGCTATCAAACACGAATGCGGAATTGCACTATTGCGCTTAAAACAACCTCTTCAATACTACTACGACAAATACGGAACGGCTTTTTATGGGCTCAATAAGTTGCATCTTCTCATGGAGAAACAGCACAACCGTGGGCAAGATGGTGCCGGAGTTGCCAACATTAAATTTGACATGACTCCCGGAGAAAGGTACATTTCTAGGTTCAGATCGGTGAGTGATAAACCTATTCAAGAAATTTTTGACCACATCAACGGTCGATTTCAAGCAATTCAAGAAGAAAATCCAGAATTACTGAAGGACGTTGATTACCTAAAGAAAAACGCTGGATTTACTGGAGAATTATTCTTGGGACATCTTCGCTATGGAACTTTTGGCAAAAATGCCATTGAAAATTGTCATCCTTTCTTGCGACAAAACAACTGGATTACAAGAAATTTAGTAGTTGCAGGAAACTTCAATTTGACAAACGTGGACGAATTATTTGACGTTCTCTTACACGTTGGACAACATCCAAAAGAGATGTCTGATACCGTTACTGTGTTAGAAAAAGTGGGTCATTATTTAGACATGGAGAATGATGAATTGTATAATTCTCTGAAACCTCAAGGTTATTCTAACACCGAAGTTTATGAGAAAATTGCACAGAATATTGACATCGAAAAAATTCTAAAAAACGCATCGGAAGATTGGGACGGAGGTTATGCAATGGCTGGACTTTTCGGTCACGGGGATGCTTTTGTTTTAAGAGACCCTGCGGGAATTAGACCTGCATTCTTCTATGAAGATGATGAAATAGTTGTCGTTGCATCTGAACGACCGGTGATTCAAACAGCGTTTAATTTAAAAGCTGACCAAATTCAAGAGTTGCAACCTGGACATGCATTGATTGTCAAAAAAGACGGTCGAGTGACAGAAACCTTGATTAATCAACCTACGAAAGTTGCCAAATGTTCTTTCGAACGCATTTATTTCTCAAGAGGAAGTGATATTGACATCTACAACGAAAGAAAACAGTTAGGTAAAAACATCGTTCCTCAGATTTTAGAAACGATAGGTCATGATTTAAAAAATTCTGTATTCTCATTCATTCCAAATACAGCAGAAGTTTCTTACTTCGGAATGATCAAAGAATTGGAAGATTATCTGAATGAAGAAAAAATCAAGCAAATCACGGCTTTAGGAACTAATCCAAAGCAACAAGATATACGCGATATTCTTTTGCAAAGAGCAAGAGTCGAGAAAATTGCAGTGAAAGATGCAAAACTGAGAACGTTTATCACTCAAGATGATTCTCGCGATGATTTGGTGGCACATATTTACGACATTACTTATGGAAGTGTTATTCCTCACACTGATAATTTGGTGATTATTGATGACAGTATCGTTCGTGGTACAACCTTGAAACAATCGATTTTGAGAATTCTCGATCGACTAGATCCAAAGAAAATAGTGGTTGTTTCTTCTGCTCCGCAAATTCGCTATCCTGATTGCTACGGAATAGACATGGCAAAAATGGGTGACTTTATAGCATTCTCCGCAACCATTGCTTTGCTAAAAGACAGAGGTATGGAACAAGTAATTGAAGATGTTTATTTGAAATGCAAAGCACAAGAAAACTTGCCGAAAGAACAGATTAAGAACTACGTGCAGGAGATATATGCTCCTTTCTCCGATGATGAAGTTTCTGTGAAAATCAGTGAGTTACTAACCCCTTCAACCATCAATACACCGGTAGAAATTATTTACCAAACAGTAGAAAATTTACACAAAGCTTGCCCGAATAACACGGGAGATTGGTATTTTACAGGAAATTATCCAACTCCAGGCGGAAATAAGGTCGTAAATAAGGCATTTATTAACTGGAAAGAAGGAAGTAATAAACGAGCTTACTAACTCAAAATGAACAAACGAACTGCACTCATATTTTATGTCATTAGTGCATATATCGTACTCCAATTTGCTTGGTGGGGCTATCATTTGATTGAGTTAACGCAAGAGGTTTCGGTAGAATCTGAACAAGTCGCGAAACGTGTGCGAATGATTATCGGAGAAGGTTCCGTTTTTCTCTTGCTTATTCTTATCGGTGTCTGGCAAATCAAACGCTCAATTAAAAAAGATTTAAAATTATCGGAGAATCAAAACAACTTCTTGCTTTCGGTGACGCATGAATTGAAAACACCACTCGCATCGAATAAATTGTACATTCAAACGATACAGAAAAGAGAATTGAGTAAGGAGCAACAGAATGAATTATTATCCAAAGCCGTTGAAGAAAATACGCGTTTGGAATACATGATTGATAATATTCTGAATGCGTCAAGAATTGAAAACAATGCGTTGGTTTTAGAAAAAGAAAAATTTGACTTAAACCGACTCATTGAGAATGTTTTGAAGCGTTTCGAATTGTTTGCCAACTCGAAAACAACATCGCAAGACACTAACAATCAATTGTTTATCACTGCTGACAAATTCTCCATTGAGACTATTTTAAACAACCTTTTGGAGAATGCGATTAAATATTCTCCCGAGAACACAGAAATTATTCTCTATTCAAAAACGGAGAATAATACCATCATTTTCGGCGTCAAAGATCAAGGAATTGGCATTTCAAAAAAAGACAAGTTATCCATTTTCACTAAATTCTACCGAGTCGGAAACGAAGAAGTGAGAACGCAAAAAGGAACGGGACTGGGGTTGTTTATTGTTGCCCAATTAGTCAGAATGCACAACGCTAAAATTGCTTGTTTGGACAATCAACCCAAGGGCACCAACTTTCAAATTACATTTCAAAATGACTAAAAATATAGGATTAATCATACTCGACGGCTGGGGCATTGGCGACCAATCAAAATCGGATGCTATTTACAATTCTAACACACCATTTATGGATTCTTTGTTGGAGAATTACCCCAACGCAACCCTGGGAACGAGTGGAGAAAACGTTGGTTTACCCGACGGTCAAATGGGAAATTCTGAAGTCGGTCATTTAAACATCGGCGCGGGAAGAATTGTCTATCAAGAACTGACGAGAATCAATAAATCCATTCGAGAAGGAGATTTTTTTGAGAATGCTGTCTTAAAAAGTGCTTTTGAGAAAGCGCAGAATGACGGTGTTGATTTGCATTTATTTGGATTGGTTTCCAAAGGCGGTGTGCACAGTTCTCAAGAACATTTGTACGCACTTTGCGAAATGGCAGGTCGCTATAGCATTGAGAATGTCCTCATTCATGCCTTTACCGATGGTCGTGATTGCGATCCAAAAAGCGGATTGGGATTCATCCAAGAATTGGAAGCAAAAATTGCTGGAACGAATATGAAAATAGCAACGGTTACTGGTCGTTATTTTGCGATGGACAGAGATAATCGTTGGGAACGCATCAAAAAAGCGTACGATGTGATGGTGAATGGTGAAGGAGAGAAATTCAATTCTGCATCGGAAGCAATAACCTCATCTTATAAGAATAATATCACTGATGAGTTCATTGAACCTGCCAAAATTGGCGACACCAACAACGTGAAAGACGGCGATGTTGCCATCTGTTTTAACTTCAGAACGGACCGACCAAGAGAGATTTCCATTGCTCTAACTCAGAAAGACTTGCACGAGTTTAATATGCACAAGTTAAATCTTGCGTACTTCACCATGACCAGTTACGACAGTGCTTTCGAGAATGTAAGTGTGATTTTTAAAAAGGACAACCTCGTAAAAACCTTGGGAGAAGTTCTCGCAGATAATGGTAAAACACAAGTCAGAATTGCCGAGACAGAAAAATATCCGCACGTCACATTTTTCTTCAGTGGTGGTCGTGAAAAAGAGTTTAAAAATGAAAGAAGATTGCTGGTTAATTCTCCGAAAGTGGCAACCTATGATTTACAACCTGAGATGAGTGCTCCAGAGGTTAGAGATAGAATTGTTGCGGACATTCGCACCAACCAACCGAATTTCATTTGCCTCAACTTTGCCAATCCAGACATGGTTGGGCACACAGGGATTTATTCTGCGATTCAAAAAGCGGTGGAAACCGTTGATGGTTGCCTAAAAGATGTCGTAACAGCAGGTTTGGAGAATGGATATGAGTTCATTGTCATTGCTGACCATGGAAACGCAGACTATGCGATTAACCCTGATGGAAGCCCTAACACGGCACATTCGTTGAATCCAGTTCCAGTTGTTTTGGTGACCAATGACAAAAATGCAAAAATCAAAGATGGAATTTTGGCAGATATTGCTCCGACTATTTTGGGGAGGTTGAGAGTTGAGGTGCCGGAAGAGATGAGTGGGGAGGGTTTAATGAAAAGTGAAGAATGAAAAGTGAAGAATTTGGGGTTCTTGCTTCGGAACAAGCCCTTACTTTAAACGTTGGTTTTTTTTGTTTATATCGTCCAAGATTAATAGTGCTATCAAAGCGCATTAACAAATTAATCGAATACCTTTCAAGTTGAATTTACGATAAGAATTAAAAGCTGTTTGAGGAGGAACGACGAGTTCTTTTAATTCAAGAAAAGAAACTTAGAAAGGTCGATTTGTTTGTACAGCGCAAAAGCAGTTTTTGTTTACTTTTTTCTGCTTTGGAAAAAAAGTAAAAAACTATTCAATGAAAAACAATGCTAACCAATTTATCTTCCTACATTTGTTCCATGAATACGAATACACAAAAACATATGTTTAATTGTTACATGCCATGGAAGCAGTTCCAGAGAACATAGTGTATGAATATTTGACAATATTTAGCTAGCGTTCTCTTAATAGATGAACGCTTTTTTTTTGACTTAAATTTTAACTGATGAAACAATTTATAATGAATGCAACTGCTTGGAACTTTATACCCAAACATATGATTTTTTGTCTAAATCGTATATCAAGAGAATAACTGAAAATTTAATTAATTGCCAGTCCCTTTGATATAAAACACACTTCAAAGGGGCTTTTTTTATATCATAAAATGAAAAACAATACACGCTCAATAAGAGCTCGAATAATTCGGAGAATTAAAACACCTCAGTTCTCCAAAGAAGAAGCCGTCAGCTATGCAAAAGTATTGCTCGGTTCTGCTATCTTATCGATAGGATATGCATTGTTTATCGTACCTCATAACATTGTCCCAGGAGGTATCTTTGGTTTAAGTATCGCCATCCAAGAGATTCTCGGTTTATCTGTTGGATTCATTGCTATGTGTCTCAATATTCCAATTTTACTGCTCGGTATTAAGATACTCGGTCGTAAAAATGGACTAAAAACGACTTTTTCCATGGTGACCGTCTCTTTTGGAATTGACTTGATCCTCTACCTTTCTCATGGAGAGGCATTGGTGAATGATATTTTAGTTTCGTCCGTTTTTGGAGGAGTACTAATTGGCGTTGCTGTGGCAATTGTGATGTCCGCCAACGCAACAACTGGTGGAAATGATATCCTCGTTAAGTTGTTGCAGAAGTACCTCCAAATTCCTTTTAGTGAACTAAATCTCTTCATCAATGGAGCCATTGTTTTGATTGGAGTTGTCATTTTTAACGACTACACAATGGCAGCGTATAGTGTTATTGCTATCTTCACTATTAGCAAAACCATTGAGTATTATCAAGACAAAGCGGTGCAAACGAAAACGGTTTTGGTATTCTCTCAACGCAACAATGAAATTCAAAAGGAGATTTTGAATTCAAAGCAACTCCCTAAAGAAAGCGTGAAGTTAATTCACCACGATTCTAGCGAAAAGATGATTTTGGTGACGAAAAACACAAATAAATTGGCAAAATTAGAAGAACTTATCGCGAAAACCGACCCGAAAGCGCATGTGGTGTTTTTGAAGTCGAATAGATCGGTGGTTTGAAGGAAGAGTATTGGAGTGTTAGAGTTTTGGATCTCTAATTTCCTAACTTCTCAATAATCGAAGTAGTCGAAAAACCTTCCACTAATGGAATTGCAATTACCTCTCCTCCATTCTTCTTCACGACATCTGAACCGACGATGTATTTCTTCGAGTTTTCATCCGTTTCTTGAGGGTCATAGTCGGCGCCTTTGACTAAAACGTCTGGTTGCAATTCTTTAATCACAGAAAAAGGTGTGTCGTCATCGAAGAACACGATTAAATCTACAAAACCCAAAGAAGCTAAAACCATTGCTCTTGCATCATTGTCATTTACGGGTCTGTTGTCTCCTTTTCCTTGTCTTTTGACCGAAGCATCTGTATTTAAGGCAACAATTAATCGATTTCCTAATTCTGCAGATTGTGCCAAATATGAAACGTGTCCTTTATGAAGAATATCGAAGCAACCGTTGGTAAAAACAATTTTATCGCCTTTCATGCGCCAAGTTGCAATGCGTCTTTTTGCGTCTTCGTAAGAAAGAATTTTATTTTGGATGTATTGGGTTCGAGTAATCATGGGTTAAAGATATTGTTTTTTTTTTTAGATTAGTCTTCGGCCTCAGACCGCTTCGGTTTTAGAAACATTCGCTTCACTCATTGTTAGACACGCTCCTTCGTCGCTGTATCAAAAACAACGAAATTAAGCCTAAAACAACAATCAAAACCGTCTGTGCGACCCAAAGAAAAATACCGAAAGCTGCAAAATCAATGTTGTAAATTAAAAGAACTTGGGTAATCCACAAAGGATAGATTCCAATGCCTCCAGGCAGCAATGCAATGGCAGTTGCTCCAACGAAAAACGCACCAAAAACACAACCTGCTTCCATCATCGAAGTTTCGGGGAATGCTTGAGCAAACATCCAAATTGAACCAACATAACATGTCCAAATGAAAATAGTATGGAAGATAAATGCCCATTTTTTTTGCATCGTCCAAATAGACTTTAAACCTTCCCAAAACCCTCTGATTTTATCATTCACGAATGCATTAATCTTCTTGCTTTTAAAATAAATAACAAGACCAATGATTCCAAAAATAAACCCTCCCCCTAAAATGTACCAAATCAAATTAGAAGATTCTTGACCTGTCCCATTCTTTGTTATTTCCTGAAACTTATCAGTTTGTGTTTGTAATACACCTGTTATGAAAAAAACTATTCCAAGCATGATTACATCAATCAAACGTTCAACCACGATTGTTGCAAATCCTTTCTCAAAAGGAACATCCTCGTATGTTGCTATCAAACCTGCACGGGCAAATTCTCCAGATCGAGGGACGGTAAAATTAATCACATACCCTGCCATTACAGAATGAAATGAATTGGAAAGTTTGGGTCTATAACCAAGAGGTTCTAGTAAAAATAACCACCGATAAGCACGACTTAGGTGACTTAAAACAGCAGTAAATAAACCCAAGAACACCCAAAAGTAATTTGCATCAAAAAAAGCATTTTTAGTTTGATCTAATTGATGATCCGTTAGTCCGTTAAAAAAGTACCAAGTCAGGTAGACACCTATCCCGATTGGAACAATAATTTTAAGAATTTTTATTAAATGATTCTTCATCTATTTAAGCACGTGTTAATTGCATATTATCAATCAATCGTACCTCTCCACAATAAGCAGCAAGGCAAGCTTGACTTCCAGGTCTCCATTCTGAAATTGACAGTAAAGTGATTGGATCAACAATCTCGAAATATTCGAGTTCTAACGAAGAACGGGCAATGATTTCATTGATTATTTCTTTTA